>DASURJ010000865.1:0-7151 GCA_036280115.1 Gemmatimonadaceae bacterium | reverse complement strand
TGCGCCGAGTGTGGCGAAACGAACCCGATCACCAGATCAGCCAGCTCCTCCGGCGCCTCTTCCGGGATGAGCCTCGCGACGTTCGGCATCGTGACCACCCGGCATTGCGGAATCGACGCCGCGAGCTGCTCGGCGACGGCGGGGCCGACCCACTCATCCTTCTCGCCGCGGATGACGAGCGTATGCGCGCGGACCTGGGTGAGATCGAGATCCTCGAGATCGAACGCGCGCACGGAACGGGCCAGGGCAAGCAGGTGCGTCACGCCTTCCTGGCCGACGTACGGCGCGAGATACCGCCCGACGAGATGCGGCGGCATGTGCGCCTGGTCAGCGACGCTTCCGCTGAGCACGGGTGTGAGGAGTGGCGCCGCGCCGAAGAGCCCGCGCGACACGCGGAGCGCGAACCGCGCCGTATTTCGCTGGAGCGCGCGAATGTCGCTTGCCGGGACGTGCTCGAACGCGACCGGGTTGACGAGGACCAGCCGAGCTACGCGCTCCGGCCGTAGTGCGGCGAGTCGGAGCGCGATGGCAGCACCGATGTCGACGCCCACGAGCGCCGCCCGGGCTACCCGGAGCGCCGTCATCGCGCGCTCCATGTAGTCCGCCTGTGCGGCCAGGCCGAAATCCGCGTCGAACGGACGATCCGACTCGCCGTAGCCGAGCAGATCCACGGCGTACGCCGTGTGTTGCGTCAGCGCCAGTGACGGCGCGACGTTGCGCCACAGGAAACTACAGGTGCCGAACCCGTGTATCAGCACTACAGGCGCACCGCCGTGCCCGTAGCGCTCCACGTGGATCGCGCCCGGCCCGACGGGAATTCTCAGGAGATCGGCGTCGATGGGTCTCTCACGGTCGAATGACGGGTGAGTATCGGCCGAGCCGATGAACGGACTCGCGGACAGGCGCGGAAGGTAAGCTAGCGGGTCGCCCTCCGAAGGCCAGCCAGTCAACGGCCGACTCGATCGAGCGCGGCTGCGGATTGCTCCGGTTTTGGCGCATGTCTACCTTTCGCCACCCGGACGTGCGAGCGCACGCGCAACCGTTCCACGTATCCACGCGATCAGGCAGCATGGCGGATGAGACATACGGCGAGGAGCGGGCGCGTAACCTCGAGGCGCTTCTTCGAGATCTGGCCGCCCGGATCGTCGAGATGGACGCACGCGGTGAATTGTTGAAGCACGCCGGGGAGCTCATGCGTCTCATCGGGGACGTACGCAGTGAGCTCTTTCATTACGAAGTCCGCGCGACCTACGACACCCCCGAGGTCGCAGAGAACCGGCGCATTGTGGCCGAGGCCAAGGACAACCCAGACGAGTCATGGCAAAAGACAGAGTGGACCCCCGACGAGGACGACGAGCCGACGTGGTGAAGAAGTCCTCGAAGGGCTCGAAATCCAAGACGCCCTTCTACGCGGGGCTCGCGGTCATCGCGCTGGTGGGAATCGGTGCGCTGGCGTACGTGAGCAGCCGCCCGCGCAACGCTGCCACCACCGTCGACCCGAACCTCGCCGCGGCCACTGATGCTCAGGGGTATCTCCTCGGGAAGCCAGATGCACCCGTGAAGGTCCTCGAGTTCGCGGACTTCGAGTGTCCGGCGTGCGCCCAGTTCGCCACGCTCGCCGAGCCGGACATCAAGAAGCGGCTCATCGACACCGGGATCATCAGCTACCGATTCCATGATTTTCCGCTCGCCATGCATCGCAATACGTGGCCGGCCCACAACGCCGCGGCGTGTGCGGACGAGCAGGGGAAGTTCTGGGAGATGCACGACCAGCTCTTCAACATGCAGGACCGCTGGAACGGGCAGGCGACCAGCCGGCCGAAGTCGCAGTTCGAGCAGTACGCGCGTGCGATCGGCCTGAACATGGACCAGTGGGAGTCGTGCTACGACTCGCGCAAGTACGAGGCACGCATTCGCGCGAGCGAGGCCCTCGCGATCAAGAGCGGCGCTTCGCAGACGCCGACGTTCGTGATCGGGAACAAGATGGTCGGCGGCGCCATCAGCTACGACCGGTTCAAGGCGCTCGTGGACAGCGCGCTGGCGCTCGCGCCGCGCGACTCGGCCTCGAAAGGCGGTGCCGCTGGCGACACCGCGGTGACCGTACCGGTGCCCACGAAGGGCGCCACCGGTTCCTGACGCTCGACGCGCCGCCCCGACCATGACGAAGCGGATGTTTCTCGCCATGCTCGCCCTCATCGGCGTGTTCGTGGCGGTGTACCTGACGCTGTACAAGCTCGGGATCATCGGCGAGCTCAATTGTGCCGTCGGGTCGTGCGAGACGGTGAACACGAGCCGGTGGGCGACGTTCCTCGGCCTGCCCGTCGCCGCGTGGGGGCTGGGCTTCTATATCGTCGTGCTTGCGGTCGCCCTGGTTGGGGTACGCGAGCAGTACGCGGACTCGCGCGCGGTGTCGATCGCCCTGACCGCGCTCACCGGCTGGGGCGTGCTGTTCTCGGGGTGGCTCACGTACCTCGAGCTGTTCGTGATCGACGCGATCTGCATCTGGTGCGTGATCAGCGCGATCATCGTGACTGTGATGTTCGCGGTGAGCGTCGCCGACCTGCGCGAGTTCCACTCGGCGGACAGGGAGGCGCTCGACAGGGTGCCGGGCGAGCCGCTGGGTCGCGAGTCGCTCGCCAACGACTGAGGCTCACAGAGGTGATTCCTCGCTGCGCTCGGAATGACGGACGGGGCGCTTACGCCCGTCGGATCCTCGAGCGTGCGTCGGACGCCTCATCGAGACGCAGCTTGGGCCTCGAGTCGTCGTCGGTTGCGGTCGCACCCTCGCGCGCGCGGCGCCGGTAAGGCACGAGATCCTGCCCGAGGACCACGAGCGTGCGCGTCGCGACCGTGCTGGCGAGCGGCTCGGGGATGCCCATCACGCGAATGTACGTGTCGATCGCACGATCGAACGCCAGGTCTTCGGCGAGCGTATCCACGAACATCAGCGCGTTATCGACGTGCGCGCGAATCACGGACTCCTCGGCGCGTGCCTGGGCGAGGCGAATGCGCCGCTCGGCCGCCGCGTCGAGCTTTCGCGGAAACAGCGTTTCGGGGAAGAGCCGTCGAAGCATTGAATAGTCGCGTTCCCGCTTTCCAGTCCAGACGCGTCACTCAACAATAAGGCACGACCCGTACCCGGAACAACGGCCGGGCCCGGAATCAATGGTCGCGCTTACTCTTCCTCCTCTCGGCCGGCGCGCGCGATGGCCGTCTGCCACTCGCCCGTCAGGTTTGCGACGACGTTGGGGTCGGCGAGCGTCGTGGTGTCACCGAGGGTCCGATCCTCGGCGATGTCTCGCAGCAAGCGCCGCATGATCTTGCCCGAGCGCGTCTTCGGCAGGTCGGCCGAGAACAGGATGTCGTCCGGGCGCGCGAGGGCGCCGATCTTGTCCGCCACGAACTGACGCAACTCGTCTCGAAGCTCGGCGTTCGGCCTCATCCCCTCACGGAGCGTCACGAACGCGGCAATGGCCTGTCCTTTCAGCTCGTGCGATTTGCCGACGACGGCGGCTTCGGCGACGGCGGGATGCTCGACGAGCGCCGACTCGACCTCCATGGTCCCGATGCGGTGGCCCGCCACGTTGAGCACGTCATCCACGCGACCGAGGATCCAGAAGTAGCCATCCTCGTCGCGTTTGGCGCCATCCCCGGGGAAGTAGAGGTCGGGGCGCCCCGGCCACTTCGAGAAGTATGTCTGCACGTAGCGTTCGTCATCACCCCAGATCGTGCGCAGCATCGATGGCCACGGTCGCGTCATGGCCAGCAGCCCGCCGCCCACGTCGATGGGGTTGCCCTTGGTGTCGAGGAGGGCGGCGGAGTATCCCGGTAGGGGCCGCGTCGCGCTCCCGGGTTTCGTCTCCGTCACGCCGGGAAGCGGGGAGATGACGATTGCGCCGGTCTCGGTCTGCCACCACGTGTCCACGATCGGGCAGCGTCCGACGCCGATGCGCTCGTGGTACCTCATCCACGCCTCGGGGTTGATCGGCTCGCCGACGCTGCCTAACAAGCGGAGCCGGCTCAGGTCGTGGCGCGCCGGATGCTCGTCGCCCCACTTCATGAACGCGCGGATGGCCGTCGGCGCCGTGTAGAGGATCGTGACGCGGTGGCGCGCGATGATGTCCCAGAACCGGTCCTTGTCGGGCCAGTCCGGGGCGCCCTCGTACATCACGCACGCGGCCCCGTTCGCGAGGGGACCGTACACCATGTACGAGTGTCCCGTGACCCAGCCGATATCGGCGGTGCACCAGAACACGTCGTCCTCGCGCAGGTCGAACACGAGCTTCGTGGTGGCCGCCACCGCGGTGAGGTATCCGCCGGTCGTGTGCACGATGCCCTTCGGCTTCCCGGTGGTTCCCGACGTGTACAGGATGTAGAGGACATCCTCGGCGTCCATTTCCTCGGGCTCGCAGTACATGGGGGCGTCCGCCATGAGGCGGTGCCACCAGTGGTCGCGACCTTCCTTCATCTGCGCGAACGCCTCGTCTCCGCTGCCGCCGGGACGGCGCATCACGACGATCACGTGCTCCACCGACGGTGCGCCCTCGAGCGCCTTGTCGGTATTGCGCTTGAGCGGGATGACCTGCCCGCGCCGGTATCCGCCGTCGGCGGTGATGACGACCTTCGCCTGGGCGTCGTTCATTCGGTCGCGCAGCGACTCGGGCGAGAAGCCGCCGAACACGACGGAGTGGACGGCGCCGATGCGCGCGCACGCGAGCATCGCGATGGCCGCCTCGGGGATGAGCGGGAGATAGATCCCGACCCGATCGCCGCGCCTAACGCCGAGCCGCCTGAGCACGTTCGCGAACCGGTTGACCTCGACGTACAGGTCCCAGTAGGTCAGTGTGCGGCGGTCGCCGGGTTCTCCCTCGAAGATGATCGCGGCCTTGTTGCGTCGCGCGGTCGCGACGTGGCGGTCCACGCAGTTGACGGACGCGTTCAGCCGGCCGCCGACGAACCACTTCGCGTGCGGCGGCGTCCAGTCCAGAACCTTCGTCCACGGCTTCGACCACTCGAGCTCCTTCGCCATGGAGGCCCAGAATCCGTCGGGGTCACGTTCGGCTTCGGCGTAGAGTTCGGTGGACGAGACGTGTGCGCGCCGGCGGAACTCGTCGGACGGCGGGAACTTTCGGTTCTCCTGCAACAGGACGTCGATATCAGACATGGCGGTCCACTCGGGTCGACTGATGCGCGTATGAGGACTGGTCGAACGGGGCCGATTGTGCAGCACGCGCGCCGAAACATCAACCGGCTGGGCCGCGGGCGCGGAGTGAGATGGCGCACGTGTACGTCGGACATCCGGACGGCCTGCCCGTCAAGATCCTTGACACCGTCGCGATGTTCGCGTGCTGCGGCAAAGTGCATCGACGCAACGGGACGGAGCACGGCCGTCCGCTGCGTAAGTCTAAGCGATGCAACGCCGATGTCGCACGGACGGGGCTGGCACGCAAGTCGCTCTGACCGAGGGCACAATCGACGGGCCAACGTATCACTCGATAAGAGCACACCCGCCGCGAGGTGGGGCCGCAAAGCCAGGAGTCTCGTCCACTTGGTTCGCCATGGCGAGATCGTCCGGTTGCCGAAGGTGGCTTGCCGACTTTGTCGGCGCCTCGATTCCTCCTTCTGGTGGCGTGCTCGGCCCCGACAGGAGGATTTTTTATGGTCGCCGCTACCGACAATCTGGGCTCCGTGCTCCTCGCGCCTCCGCGACTCATCGCGGACACGCGGGCGGAGTTCCGGATCGAGGCGCTCGCGCACCTGGAACGGCTCGGCGCCGACGCCGAGGCCCTCATCATCGACATGCGCCAGACGCTCGATCTCGATGCGAGCGGACTCGGCGTTCTGGTGCTCGTACAAAAACGCGCGAAGGAGCGCGGACTCTCGACTCGTCTGCGTCAGGCACCCGAACGGGTCCGCAACTTGCTCAAGTTGACCATGCTCGATTTCCTCTTCGAGCTGACGGATTGAAGGACGTTGAAAGGACGTTGAGTGGTTCGCGCGTGTGCGCGTCGTGGCCCCCTTCGGCGCGCCGCGCTCGACCGCTCGCAGAACGGCGGCCCAGGGATGCACACGTGCCTTGGCCGCCGTTTCTCGTGTCCTCCCCACGATGAGCGCGGTGGACTAACGTTCGGGCGTGAGCTCTTCCGCCACCGAGCAGTCTGTGCCGTCGCCAACGCCCCCGAGTCAGATCATCGCGGCCGATCAGGTCGCCGTCGATGTCATCGGGCTCGGTCGCCGGTTCGGTCGCCGGGTCGCGGTCAGAGACGTCTCGTTCACGCTCCGCCGCGGCGATTGTCTCGCGCTCTTCGGACCGAATGGAGCAGGGAAGACCACGCTGCTCCGCGTGCTCGCGGGGCTGCTCCGACCAACGAGCGGTTCGGCCCGAGTCGCCGGTGTCGCGCTTCCCGGCGGCGCCACCGCGCGCGCGGTGGTAGGGCTCATCTCTCATCAGAGCATGCTGTACGCGGCGCTCACGGCGCTCGAGAATGTCGAATTCGCCGCGAAGCTGTACGGCGTGAGCGCTCCGCGCGACGCCGCTCGCCGCGCGCTGGAGCGGATGCGCGTGGCCGATCGCGCTGACTCGCCGGTGCGCGCCCTCAGCCGAGGTTTGCAGCAACGCGTCTCGATCGCGCGTGCCATGGTGCACGATCCGCGCGTCGTGCTGCTCGATGAGCCCTATACGGGACTCGACGAGGCGGGTGCCGCAGCGCTGACGGACGCCCTGCATACACTGAAACGCGAAGGCGCCGCGCTGGTCCTCGTGACTCACCATGTCGGCGAAGGGCTCGCGATCGCGTCGCACACCGCGATCATGCGCGACGGGCTGTTCGTCAACTACGCCGAGCGAGGGAATATCGCGCCCGATGCCTATCGCGACGCGTACCGGCAGGCGGTACTCCGATGAGCACGCCCGCTCCGCCGGGGATGCTCGCCGCTGCCGCGCTCGTCGCGCGCAAGGATCTCGCGATCGAGTTCAGGACTCGGAGCGCGTTTCTCGCCGCGCTGGTGTTCGCGCTCCTGGCGATCGTGATCTTCTACTTCGCCTGGGACGCGACGGCTGTCTCCGCGGCCGACCTCGCTCCGGGCGTGTTGTGGGTCATCTTCACCTTCTCGGGCTTGCTGGGACTGCATCGCTCGTTCGGTGTGGAAGC
>DASURJ010000864.1:0-4652 GCA_036280115.1 Gemmatimonadaceae bacterium | reverse complement strand
CTGGTCGTCGGCAGCGCACTTCGTGTGACGATGGTCGGCGCGGCGTTAGGCATCGCGGTGGCGCTCGGGTTGTCGCGCCTCATGCGTTCGCTGCTGTTCGGCGTGAGCGCGACCGACCCGTGGACCTACGGCGCCGCCGCGGCGCTGATCGTGGGTGTCGGCGTCGCAGCCAGCTGGATTCCCGCGCGCCGTGCGACGGGAATCGATCCCAACTCCGTGCTTCGGGCCGAGTGATCCACCCTTCGCGCCTCGCCGTTCGCGCTTCGCCGTTCGCGCCTCGCCGTTCGCGCTTCGCCGTTCGCGCCTCGCCGTTCGCGCCTCGCCATTCGCCCTTAGCCCTTAGCCCGGCGGAGTCGGACACGGCCGATACGGCCGTCCGGCCGCCGGCAGATGCGCCACCCGTGTGAGCGCTACCGATTTCGCCGCGACCGCCCGGCGAGCACGGGCACGACCGAGCGTCCAGCTGCGCCAGTCACGCGCGGCCGACGGGCCCCACTTCGACAACAGCGCCCGGGCCGCGTAGCAGCGCGCCGTGTAGTCGTCCCGCGACGTTACGTAGGGCGAGTGGTACCGCGCCCGCTCTGCGAGGGCGGCGGCGCTCGAGTCGTTCGACGCCGGCTCGGCGCGCGGCCACGGGAAGGGTGGCGTCAATGGTTTGACTGTGAGGTACTCCGCCAACGCCGGTGCCGCATCGGCACCGAGACGCGAGAGATGGCTCACGTCCAGCTCCATGCCCCGCTCGGCGCGCGCGATGTTTGCGCGCGCCACGAACGCGTCGGGGTTCACGACGTTCAACCCGGCGAGGAATGCCCATGCCGACGCGAGCACTCCGACGAGGAACCGCGGGTCGCGCCCGCGGAGCACCGTCATGACGAACCACGCGAATACCACGACCAGCCACGCCATGAAGACCGTGGCAAAGAGCCGGTCGGTCGTATGGCCGTACGCCGCCTGGTAGAGGCGCATCCGCGCGAGGGCGGAGTACATGATCACGCCCAGAAGCCCGATCAACGTGAGCGAGAGCGCGCGGTAGACCCCCGTTGCCCGCGGGTTGTCGCGTCGCAGGAACGTGTGTCCCGCGAGCAGCACGGGAAGCACGAGCGCGGACACCGTCACGAGCTCGAAGAACCCGCGACGGGCGTAGTCGGCGTAGCTCATTCCGGCGGTCGCCTGGACGAGCGTGTCGCCGCCGAAGAAGTAGCGGAGCTGCACGGCCACGAATGCCGCAAACAACAGCACGAGCGAACCTAACGTGACCGACACCTCGGTCAGGCCAAGGCCCCCTTCGGGCAGGCGCGCGAACGGTAGGCTACGGGCCCCACCCAGGACGGTGAACCGCAGGAAGCCACCGACGAGCCACGCAATGGCGCCGGTCAGGACGAGATGCGAGACGACGTCCTCGACGTCGATCCGAATGGCGTCGGCGACGATCCGCTCGAACACCGGGTCGGCCGACGCGAACAGCCCGCCGAAGATGAGGAGCAGCGGGATGGCGATGAGCACCGCACGTGTCGCGACGATGAGGCGCGCAGAGGTACGGCTGCCGGCGACGTCGCGAAACGATACATCGGACAGCACCAGCGGCAGCATGCCAAACGCCGCACCCAGCCCGATGTGAATGGCGCTCTCCACGAGATCGCGAACGCGGCTCGTGAAGACCGAGAACCCCGGGCCACGCGCGATGGCTGAGGCGAGGAGTGCCAGCGTCGCGGCGAGCGCGAGGGCGTTGGCGACCGCGAGCGATGCTCCATCGCGCCAGGCGAACGCGAGGCTCAACACCGCGGCCGGAGCCGCAACCCACAGGGCCGGAAAGGATGTGTCGTAGCGCCGACGCGCGAGCGTCAGCATCGCGGCCACGATCCCGAGCGACCAGAGCGTGAGGTTTACTCCCCACGAGGAGACCCGCAGAAGCGCGTCCCCCACGACGCCGAGTAGCAGAGCGTCGACGAGAACGCGCGCCGCGAGCTGCTGGCGCTCCTCGCCGGTCAGCGGCGCTGCCGCGTGGGCGTTGGCAGGAGCGTGAGGCGCGCCAGAGCGGTGAACCGGCGTGGCACTCTCGTTCGGCGGCGCGTCGATCGAGACCGGAGTCGGGGTTGGGTGGGGGGTCATCGGAGTCTGGAAGGCTGGTGGTATGATCGATACGCAAATAGGTCGTAGCTGTCAAGTACTTCAAAACATAAAGTGCAGCCCGCACCGGGACTGTATCGCTTCGCACCAAACGAGTTCCCGCTGCCTTTCCTCCGTGTGTACGCGCGCCCATTCTACACCTCGCGGCGGTCGGCCGCTCGTCGTGCGCTCGGAGGTAGCCAATGTCACTCGCCCAGTGGTTCATGACCCGCGGATTTCTCGCCGCTGGCCAGGGCGGACTCGTGTCCGCTTCCCGGCCTGCTGGCCAACCTCATTCGCTCTCGCAGCTTCGACGCGCTGCACGCCACGCACTCGTCATTGCGCTCGCGTGGCCCGCCGTCTCCGGTGCCCAGGTCGTCCGTGGAGTCGTCGTCGACGAAGCCTCCGGCCGGCCGATCCCTGGGGCGGTCGTCGTGCTGCTCGATTCAACCGGCAACCGGCTCGCCGCCGTCCTCGCCGGCGATGACGGCCGATACGCCGTCCGCACGACGCGGCCGGGCCGCTACGGCATCCGCGCTGAGCGCATTGGTTTTCGCGCGACATCGCCCACCCCGATCACGCTCCGCGTCAGTGAAACGATCGAACAGCGTCTCATCACCAGTCCCGTCCCGGTCACGCTGAGCACGGTGCGTGTGACGGGGGAGACTGCGTGCGTAGCCCGCGCATCCGATGGTCGCGACGTTTCGACCGTGTGGGATGAAGCGAGGAAAGCCCTGTACGCCACCGACCTCACGCAACGGCAGGAGTTGTTCAGCGCGCGCGTGGTGCGTTACGTCCGGTTGCTCGATGCGCGAACGCGGCGGGTTACGAGCCACGAGACGAAGGAGGCCCAGGGGGTGACGCGTAACCCGTTTGTCAGCGCCCCGGCGGGGCAGCTGTCAGCAGACGGGTTCGTGAGACAGGTGGGAGTCGAAACCATCTACTACGCGCCGGATGCGGGCGTCCTCCTCTCCGACGAGTTTCTGAACGACCACTGCTTCCGTCTCCGCGCTGGCACCGGGCAGCGGGCGGGATTGATCGGCCTGGCGTTCGAGCCGGTTCGCGGTCGCGACAAGCCGGACATCGTCGGTACGCTCTGGATCGATCGGAATTCCGCCGAGTTGCGCGACCTCGAGTTCAGCTACCGGAACATCCCCAACCTCCCGGGGACAGTGAGCAGCGAGGATTTCGGCGGGCAGGTCGAGTTCCACCGCATGCCGACGGGCGCGTGGATCGTCCCGCGATGGGTGATCCGCATGCCGGTACTGGCAGACCGTGGACGGTTCGCCGAGCCATCCAGTCCCATGCCGGGCGTCAGGTCGTCTCGCGACGAGCGTGTCCAGGTGGCGGCGATCCGGGAGGAGGGCGGTGAAGTGCTCGAGACGACGGCGCGCGGTGCGCGGCGCGAGCTCGCGACCGAGCGCGCCGAGGTCCGCGGCGCGGTGTTCGATAGCACGCGGATGGCTCCGCTTGCCGACGCGCGTGTCTTCCTGGACGGAACGCAGTTCTCGTCCCGGACGTCGGCGGCCGGCGAATTCACGCTCGAGGGCATTCCCCCCGGGCGCTACACCATCTCGGTCACGCACCCCCGGTTCGACTCGTTAGGTATTCAGCCGCCGGGACAGGCGATCGCGCTCGAGGCCGGGACGCCATCGGCCGTCCAGCTGGCTGGCCCGTCGGCCGCCACGCTCGTCGCGCGCAGCTGCGCGGGCACCGAGCACGCGGCGGGCATGGTGGCCGTGCAGGGGCACGTGCGCGACGCGGGTACGGGCGGTTCGGTTGGCGACGCCGCGATCACCGTGACGTGGAGCCGGATGGTGACGGCCGGGGCGCGGGTCGGCGCGGCGCAGGAGCGTCGCAGCACGAGGGCGGACGCGAGCGGGCGCTACGTGCTGTGCGGGCTTCCGGAACGCGTCGCGCTTGCCGTGCGCGCGGCGCACGAAAGCCGGTACTCGGTCCCGGTTTCGCTCACGCTCCCTGCAGACACGTTGGCAATCCTCGATCTCATGATCGGTGGACCGGTCGTGGTGGCGTCGTCGGACACGCCCGAGCCCAGGGCGGCGCCGCCAGCGCGTGCTGAAGCCACCGCCGTCAATGAGGCGATGGCGCAGGCGGAACGCCGGCGGCAGCGAGGAGGCGGCAGTTACTTGATGCGATCGCAGATCGAACGCCGCCGGGCGTCGCGTCTCTCGGACCTCCTGCGCAGCATCCCGGGAATCAGGATCCAGCCGGATGAGAACGGTGAGCTCATGGTCGAATTCCGCGGCGCGACGCGAGTCGGGATCTCGCGGGAAAGCCCGACGCCCGCCGTGACCGCCAAAACCTGTCCGGCCATGTTTCAGGTCGACGGTACCGCGTTCGCGAGAATGAACATCGACGGTGACATCCAGCCTGACGATATCGAGTTGATCGAGGCCTATTCCAGCGCACTCGTGCCGATCGAGTACGCTGGCCCCACGTCCGCGTGTGGCCTCATCCTCATCTGGACCCGCGCGTTCGCCCAAGCGCCCGACGCGGGCAGGCCGCGGGATGGCGCACGCTGACGT
>DASURJ010000863.1:0-8221 GCA_036280115.1 Gemmatimonadaceae bacterium | reverse complement strand
CAACTCGTACGCAATGCGATCGAGCGAGTCCGCGGTCTGCATCACGGAGAGCGTGATGTCGAAGCGCGTCAGGTAATCCTCGAGGTTCCGCGCGTCGCGGACGATCATATAGTCGCGCAGCGCTTCCACGTCGTCGGCGGGCATCGGCACGCGATGCTCGCGCCCGAGCTCGAGCAGTGTCTCGGGACGCACCGAGCCGTCCAGATGACAGTGTAGCTCCGCCTTCGGCAGCCGCCGGAGGATCGATCGGTCAGGATGTGGCGACATGCCGCGTCAGTCGCTCGGCTCATCGCCGTCGTGCCGGCGGCGCGCCGGCAGGACACGGAAGATCGCACCGCCATGGAGCGGCGTGTCGGGCGACGCGGGAAGCCCGCGGCTATCGGCGAGCACCTTCTCGCCGGCAGCGACGGCGTCGGCCGCTGGTGCACTCCAGGCTCGTACGGCGTCGAGGGCGGTCGACCCGTCGGGCAGGTCGAGCGCGACGGCATTCACGTATACGCGCATGTGGTGAGTGTTCAGGGAAGGGCCGCGACGAGGCGCGGCTCGAACGGTACGCGAAGCGGTTGGCGTTGTGCGCGCACGTACGCGATGAGCGCGTCGAGGTCGGTGCCGGGAATGGGTTCGTTCTTCACTGCATCCGCGCCAAGCCCGAGCCCGTCCCCACCACTCAGCAGAAAGTTGCTGAGGACCATCGTGTACATCGCGTCGTCGCGAAGCGCACGTCCGTCGGCCATTCGCACCGACACGAGGCGAGACCCGGCAGGCCTCGCGGGCGCGTACACGACGGTCGCGCCACTGATGTGGGCGTTCAACGTCTCGCGGCCGACGAGTCGCTCGAGGTACGCACGGAGGTCGCGTCCGCGAACGGCCAGGCGGTGGAGCGTGTTTCCGAAGGGATGGATCTCGAAGAAGCTCCCGTACGTCGCCTGCCCCGCCGCGAGGTCGGCGCGAATGCCGCCGTTGTTCATGACGGCAAAGTCAGCGTTCCCCGCGGCGCGCTGCGCGTCCGCGATGAGTTGGCCGAGCGCATGCTCGCGCCCGGACTTGCGAAGCGGCTCGGCAATCTGCGCGATCGGACGCGCCATCTCCCGCTCGACCGCCGAGAGCACGCGCTGGACGAGGGAATCCGCCGCCGGGTGGGATGCGACCGAGTCGGCGCGCACGAACCGGAGGTGCACCGGCGAGTTTCCGCCGGTCAACGGGACGTCAATGACCCCGACCGCGCGGCCGTGAGACCAGGACTGCACGATGGGAATCCCATTCACGTGCGTGTCGACCATGGCGTGCGTGTGGCCGGCGACGATCGCATCGACTCGCTCGGTGAGCGCCTGGGCGAGCCGGATGATCTCGCCGCTGCAACCGCTCTCGCCGCCCGCGTTCCTCCGGCAGAACGCACCGGCGTGTGCGACGACGACTACCGCGTCCGCGCCACGCGCGCGGAGGTGGCGCGCCCGCTCACTCACGAGTGGAGCCGGGTCCGGAAACCGCAGGTCCGCCACGTTCGATGCCATGGTCGTCCTCGGCGTCTCCACGGTCGTCACGCCGATGACGCCGACTTTCAGCCTACCGACGGAGAGGAGGGTATCGTCGGGGACCCAGGGCACGTCACGCCCGTCGGCGAACTGCACGTTGACGCCCAGGATGGGGAACCGCGCGTCGCGCATGCGGGCGCGGAGCGAATCGCGCCCCCAATCCCATTCGTGGTTTCCGAGCGCGGCGGCGGCGTAGCCCAGCGTGTTGTACAGCTCCACGACGGCGGCGCCGTACGTCCGGTTCGACGCCGCCGAGCCCTGGAACATGTCGCCGCCGTCGAGCAGGATGCTCTCGCAGTTCCCGCGTGCCGCGCACTCGTCGCGCGCACGCGCTATCACCGAGGCGACGTATGCGGCGCCGCCGCGTCGAACTCCAGCGCTGTCGGCGCGCGGCTCGAAGGCGCCGTGGAAATCGTTCGTCGCAATCACGCGCAGCGTTCGTCCCGCCGGCACCGGCAGCGGCGTTGGAGCTGGCCGCGGTACCGCACCCGGCGTCGCGCGGACGGGGCCTCCCGCCCGTTCCGTGGTGTTGCGGCGCATCGCCGCGTACGCGGGGGCGACCGCCCCCTCGGGCTCGAGGCGCCAGTTCTGCCGGAAGTAATCGGCGGGCGCAATCGTGCCACGGCGGGTCACCTCGTCGATCAACAGCTGCCGGATCTCCTGCTGCCGATCGTACACGACGGGTGCATCGTGCAGCATCGCGTACCCGCCGCCCCCGGTCTGCCGATAGTTGTTCAGCGCGAGCGTGAACGTGTCCGTGTCCACGACCGGCTTTCCGTTGACGGCAAGCGAAGCGACGCGGGAACCTCGCGGGCGTGACACGTCGAGCACGTAGTCCGCGCCAGCGATGATGTCGTACGCGTAACCCGGGATGCTCGGATCGACGAGCGGAATCGACCGCCCGGTATCACCCGCGAACGTGCGGAAGTAGCGCGCGCTGTACTCCAGGAAGTCGCGAACCTGTCGTCCCGTGATGCGCACCGCACGTAGCGTGTTGTCGTACGGGTAGAGCCGCGCGATCTCCGCGACCGTGATCGGGCCGGCGTCGAGCGAGGCGTCGAGCGAGAACGCCGCCGTTGCCGCGAGGTCCGCCCCGGCCGCTCGTCGCTGCACCTCGAGCATGAAATCGACAATGGGCGTATCCCTGACTCGTGCTGAGTCTGCGCGCCACACGACCGGCGTCGTGCCCACCGACCGATTGACGTACGCAACCGTGGACTCGTGTGCCGTAGCAACCGCCTGCACCACCGCCGGATGCTCCACGTGCCCGGCCGCGTTCACCGTTTCCCCTCGGGTTTCCGTGACGTGCCAGCGCCCGTTGCTCCGCTCGAGCGTCAGGTGCGCGAGCCCGACGCTCGTCGCCCAGTTCTTCGGCTGGAGCAGGCGCGTGGTACCGATGACCGTATCGGGATGCTCCTGGTGCGAGTGACCGAACACGATGAGATCGACGCCCGGCACCTCTCGCGCGACGCGGGCAGCGACGTTCTCGCTAGGCACGGCAGTCGTGACCGTGTCATAGCTCGCGGGCTCGGCGAGCCCTGAATGCATCGTCACGACGACCACGTCGGCGCCCTTGGCCCGGACTTCGTCGACGGCTCGACGCAGCTCGGGGACGATGTCTCGAATCACGATCCGGCCGCGAAGGTTCTCGCGGTCCCAGATCATCGCGCCAGGGTTCGTGGCGCCGACGATGCCCACTCGAATATCGCCGCGACGCACGATGGTGTACGCCGGGTACGCCCGCGTGCCGTTCGCGTGGTACGCGTTCGCGGCCAGGAACGGGAAGTCGGCTTCCTCGATCGCGCGGCCGAGGGTCGCCAGGCCGTAGTTGAACTCGTGATTGCCGATCGCCGCGGCGTCGTAGCGCAGCACGTTCATCGCGGCGACGATCGGATTGGGCCGAGCGGTGTCGACGCGTGCCGCGAGGAACGCGAACGGATTGCCCTGGAGCAGGTCTCCCGCATCCACGAGCACAACGCGGCCGGGATGCGCGGTGCGCACGGAATCGACGATCGTGGCTGCCCGCGCGAGGCCGCGGGTCGAGTCGGCCGTACCCGCGTAGTAATCCCATCCCACGATGCGCCCGTGCACATCGGTGGTGGCGGCAACGACGAGGGTAACCCGCTCACCGGCGACCGACGCCGTGCGGACACCAGCGCACGCGGCCAGTGCCGCTCCGAGGGCAACCGCCGCGAGAGTCCGTGCGAGTGGGATGGCAATGCGTACCATTGCGGAAAGGTACTGCACCGTCCGGCTCGATTGAATCAGGGCGAAGCCGCCGGGATCAGGCCCGGTTGCCGCCGCGGGCTTGCCGATTGACGGGGCCGTCGCGCTCGGCAAGCTTGGGTCGATGGCGAGCAACTTCCCTCCCCCCTCCACGCACGTCACCGGCGCCGACGCGCCGGGCGCACGCGCATCGATACAGAATCGTGACGAGGCATCCGCTTCTCATTCGGGCGCCGGAGCGAGCAGCTTACAGTCGGGTACGGGCAGCACGCGCGAGGATGGTGCGCGCGCCAAGCCGCTCGTGATCGGTATCGCCGGCGGGTCCGGGTCGGGAAAATCGACGGTCGCGCGCCGAGTCGCCGAGGCGCTCTCGCGCTCGTCAGTCGCGTTTATCGACATGGATGCCTACTACCGCAACTTCGCTCACCTGCCCATGGACGAGCGAAAGCGAATCAACTGGGATCACCCGGACGCGTTCGACACCGATCTGCTGGTCGCGCAGGTCACCGAGTTGACTACCGGACAGTCGATAGACAAGCCGGTGTACGACTTCGTGACGCACACACGGAGCGCCCGCACGGAGCGCGTCGAACCTGCTGACGTGCTCGTCATCGACGGCATTCTGTTGTTCGTGGACGAGCGCGTGCGGGCGCTGTGTGATGTCAAGGTGTTCGTCGACGCCGATGCCGACATCCGTCTCATCCGGCGTCTTCGACGGGACGTCACGAAGCGTGGCCGCACCCTGGACGAGGTGATCGCACAGTACCTCGAGACGGTACACCCCATGCACCTGCAGTTCGTCGAACCGAGCAAGCGTTATGCGGACGTGATCGTCCCGCGCGGGGGGCACAATGCCGTGGCCATCGAGATGATCGTCGCGAAGATCCACCACCGCCTGCGGGCGCTGCACGCGTGACCCAGCCCGCGCCGGTGACCGCGAACGGGGAACGCGTGCTGGTCGTCGATGATGAGCCGGATATCGCCGCGCTCGTCTCGTTCCATCTCGTGAAGGCGGGGTACCGGGTCTCGACCGCGTCCAACGGCACCGATGCCCTGGCGCAGGCTCGGCACGAGCACCCGGCGTTGATCGTGCTCGATCTCATGCTCCCAGGACTGTCAGGCTACGACGTGCTGGAGCAGCTCCGAGCCGACGAGAGCACGCGCGAGGTCGCCGTGCTCATGCTGACGGCGCGCAAGGAGGAGCAGGATCGCATTCGCGGGCTCTCCCTTGGCGCCGATGACTATCTCACGAAGCCGTTCAGTCCGCAGGAGCTCGTCCTGCGGGTCGGCGCCATCCTGCGCCGTATGGCGCAGCCGCCGCAGGGTACCGCCGATGTGCTTCGGCTCGGGCCGCTCGAGATCGACCGCGACGCGCATCGAGTTGCCGTGGACGGGCAGGATGTGGAGCTTACACCGACCGAGTATCGGTTGCTCGTCACGCTCGCGGAACGCCGCGGACGTGTCCAAGGACGGGCCCACCTGCTGGAGACCGTATGGGAAGCGGCGCCGGACATTCAGACCCGCACCGTGGACATGCACGTGCAGCGACTGCGGACGAAGCTCGGTGCCGCCGGCGATCTGATCGAGACGGTTCGGGGGTTCGGCTATCGCCTTCGGACGCCGGGCCATTCGCGCAGCGCGTAGCCCTCGGACGCCTTCGGGCGAGCCCCAGCCTCGCATGAACACCACGCCGTGAGGCTCACGCAGCGGCTCCTCGTCGGCTCGTTGCTGATCGTGGGCGTGCTCGTCGCGCTCGTCGTCGCCATTCTCGACGGACGGCTCCGCCAGCGGTTCTACGACGAGGTATCGGATCAGCTCGTGCGCGAGGCGCGACTCGTGGCCGCCCAGTGGCATCGCGGGCTCTCCGTCGATTCCCTGGCGAACGTCGCGGGGCAAGCGCTCGGGCATCGCGTGACGCTCATCGACTCCGGCGGCCGGGTGGTGGGCGATTCGGACTTCGATTCCCCGGCGCTCGACCAGCTCGAGAACCACCTAACGCGGCCCGAGATCCAGGGTGCCTCGCGGTCCGGCCAAGGCGTCATCCGCCGCGTCAGCCCATCAGCCGGGGATGAGGAGCTCTACGCCGCCGTCCGCGCGGGGAGCGGCTACGCGAGAGTCTCGGTCAGCTCGACATCGATTCAGGCGTTGTTCGCGCGCGCGCGCGCCGACGTGCTCGCGGCGGCCGCGGTCGCGCTGGCGCTCTCCCTCGTGCTCGCCTGGCTGTTCTCGCGGTCGGTAGCGCGCCCGGTAGTCGAGCTGCGCGACCTGGCTCGCGCCATGGCCGCCGGAGACCTGACGCGGCGCCCGTCGCTCGCCGCGCCAGGTGAAGTTGGCGACCTCGCGAGTGCCCTCCACCGGCTCGGCGAACAGCTCGGTAGCCGGATCGACGCGCTCGAAGCGGAGGAGCGGCGGCTGGTCGTGCTCACGGAGGCGCTCAACGAGGGTGTGATCGCCCTCGACGCCCGCCAGCAGGTCGTGAAGGTGAACGAACGCGCCAGGCACTTGCTTGGCCTGCGAGATACGGTCCCGTTTCCGGCCACGAATCTCCCGCGAGACCGGAGTGTGCGCGAGGCGGTCAGCAGTGCGCTCGCGGGGAACCCGGTCGACGCACACGAGGTGCAGATCGATGGCCGAGAGCTGGCGCTGACGGCGCGGCCGCTGCCGTCGGGCGGGGCGGTCGTCGCCGTTTTCGACCTGACGCCGGTGCGACGAGTCGAGACGGTGCGCCGGGATTTCGTCGCCAACGCCTCGCATGAGCTGCGGACGCCACTCACCGTCATCGGCGGCTTCGCCGAGACGCTCCTCGACGACTCGCTGCCGGTCGATCAGCGGCGCCAGTTCACCGAGACGGTCTTGGCGAACACGCGGCGGATGCAGCGCATCGTCGATGACCTGCTCGACCTGTCACGGATCGAGTCCGGCGGGTGGAAGCCCAACCCGGCGTTCACGGACGTGGGTGCGATCGCGGCAGATGCGCTCACCGCCGCGCAGCAGGCGCGAACCGGCAAGTCCGTGCAGCTTCGTCAGGAAATCGCGGCCGACGCCGCGCTGGTCTGGGCCGATCCCACCGCGCTGCGTCAGGTGCTGACGAACCTCGTCGACAACGCGGTGCGGCATACCGCCGAGGGGTCCGTTGTGGTTTTCTCGCGGCGCCTTCCTGCTGGCGTGGCGATCGGTGTAACGGATACCGGGATCGGCATCCCGCCGGAACATCTCGAGCGGATCTTCGAGCGATTCTACCGGGTCGATGCCGGTCGCTCGCGCTCGGACGGAGGGACCGGTCTTGGCCTCTCGATCGTGAGGCATCTCGTCGAGGGCCACGGCGGCCGCGTCCGGGCGGAGAGCGCGGTCGGGCGGGGGACGACGATCATGGCGGAATTTCCCGATCCACCGCCCGCGACGCCGGCGTGACATGCGGGCGCTGTGATCGCCGCCGCGCCGTGACGCGTTCGTTGCAGTTCCGTGTGCGATCCGAGACGGGCCCGACGCACCGTTACAACCAGCGCGTGATGATGAGTGGTTTCGACGCCACCCTATCCCGACTGGTGACATGTCCAATCGTGTTCGATTTCTTCGTGGTCGATTTCGTCGTGTTCCATCTCTCGGGCTCGCGGTGCGGGCCCGTTTCGTATGTCTGACTGTCGTCGGCGCGATGTTCGTTGGCGCGCCGGTTTCCGCCCAGGACGCCGCGCCTCGGGCTCGGCTCGGCCGCATCGTGGGCCGCGTCATCGATGCCACCACCGGCCAGGGGCTCACCGATGCCGGGGTGCAGATCGTCGGAACGACGTTAGGCGCCGCGTCCGGCATCGAGGGGCGCTATGCCGTCGCGAATATTCCGGCCGGCACCATCACGATCCAGGTGCGTCGCCTCGGCTATGCGCCAAAGACCGTGACGGGCATCCTGCTCGACGCGGATCACACACTCGAGCAGAACATCACCTTGCAGCCGGCTACCGTGCAATTGCAGACCATGCAGGTGACGGCCGCGGTGGAGCGCGGCTCGGTGAGCGAGGCGCTGGACCGGCAGCGGACGGCCACCGGCATTGTGAGTGCGGTCACCGCCGAGCAGATCACGAGGAGCCCGGACGGCGACGCAGCACAGGCGGTGCAGCGCGTCAGCGGCGTCACCGTGCAGGACGGCGGGACCGTGTTCGTGCGTGGTCTCGGCGAGCGGTACACGACCACGCAGCTCAACGGCACGCGGATGCCCAGTCCGGATCCCGAGAAGCGCGTCGTGCCACTCGATCTCTTTCCGTCGGGGCTCTTACAGACGATCACCACGTCGAAGACGTTCACGCCCGATCAGCCCGGCGACTTCAGCGGCGCGCAGGTCGACATCCGCACGCGAGAGTTCCCTGCACGACGCCAGATCGTGTACTCGATGACCTTCGGCATGAACGGCACGAGCGCGGGCGGCGAGGTGTTGTCGGGCCAGCGAGCGGGCGGGGAGCGGCTGGCCTTTG
>DASURJ010000862.1:0-6675 GCA_036280115.1 Gemmatimonadaceae bacterium | reverse complement strand
GCGTCCCGGTCGCGGCGTGATCCGTTTCATCCAGGAGTCCGATGAATCCGTATCCCCGTTGACGGAGGCCAGCCTTGCCGGGCGGGTCGCCGCGCGCTACGAACTCGCTGATGGCTGATAGCTGATAGCTGATAGCTTGTGCTAACTTTTCTGAATGTCGTTCCGCCTCATCAGCCCTGACGGAGATCAGGTCTTCGAGCTACGCCACGGGGCGTCGCTCACGGTCGGGCGTGCGCTCACGAGCGACGTGGCACTACTCGACCCGACCGTGTCGCGGCGGCACGCGTCCCTCGTGGTGGACGACTCGGGCATCGAGCTCAACGACCTGGGCTCGAGCAACGGCACGTTCGTGAACGGCCAGCGGGTCGAGCACGCGCGGCTCGGCGCCGGTGACGTGCTCATGTTCGGCAAGCTCTCGTTCAACGTGAGCGTGAGCGACGCGGCCGACAACGGCACCGACACGCACGGCGCGCGGCACGCGCCGACGATCCTCCGCCAGCGCGCGGTCCCCGATGCCGAGCAGGCGTTCGCCGAAGCGTTGCGGGCGAGCGGGTCACAGCCCGTGCTGGACGAGACGGCGATCGTCCTGCCTGACGAGGAGCGCGTCCGCCAGAAGCTGGCGCTTCTGCTCGAGGTCTCGAAGGCGCTCACCCGCGCGTTCGACGCCGACGCCCTGCTCGAGAAGATCGCGGGGATCGTGTTCCAGATTCTCGACGTGGACCGCTTCTCGATCCTGTTGCTCGACGACCACGGCGACCTGGTCCCGAGCATCGCGCGGGACCGCACCGGGGTGAAGCTGGGGCGAACGGTTCCGCTGTCCATCGCGCGGAAGGCGATCGAGGAGAAGGTGGCCATCCTGTCCGACAACGCACCCGAGGACGTCCGGTTCACCGGGCAGTCCATCGTGCATCAGCAGGTGCGGTCCGCGGTCTGCGCGCCGCTCGTCGGCAGCGAGAACCGGGCGATCGGAGTGCTCTACGTGGATAGCCTGACGAGCGCCCACCGGTTCACCGAGGACGACCTCGATTTCGTGGTCGCGTTCTCGGGGATCGTGGCGGTCGCGATCGAAAATAGCCGATTCGCGGAGCGCATTCGGAAGGAGGTGCTCGCGCGGAGCAACTTCGAGCGGTTCTTCAGCCCGGGCATGGCCGCTCGCATTGCCGATGCGACCGGCGGCATCCAGCTCGGCGGAGACCGGCGCACCGTTGCCGTGCTGTTCGCGGACATTCGCAACTTCACGCCGCTCTCGGCGACGATGGACCCCGACGAGACAGCGCGGCTGCTGACGGAGTTCTTCACCGAGATGGTGGAGTGCGTGTTCAAGCACGGCGGCACGCTCGACAAGTTCATCGGCGACGCGCTGATGGCGCAGTGGGGCGCACCCATCAGCGAGCCGGACGACGCGGACCGCGCGCTCGACGCGTCGGTGGACATGATGCACTCGCTCGACCAGCTCAATGCGCGGTGGGCGAGCGCGGGACGCCCTCAGCTCAAGATCGGCATCGGGCTCAATTACGGCGAAGCGTTCGCGGGGAACATCGGCTCGGAGCGGCGGCTGGAGTTCACGGTCATTGGCGACACGGTCAACACCGCGAGCCGCATCTGCGCCTGGGCCGAGGGGGGCGAGATCCTCCTGTCCCAGGCGTTTCGTGACGCGCTCACGCGCACACACCCGCTCGTCGAGCGTCCGCCGCTCAGGCTTCGCGGGAAGACCGAGCCTGTCACCGTGTATCGCGCGCTCGCGTGATCGCGCTGCCCAACACGCCGACCGGGTACACGCCGTTCATCGAATCCGGAGCCCTCGTCGTGGCGCTGGCGGCATGCGCCGACGCCGTCAGGCGCGCCGTGCGCAGCGGGACGCTCTACGGCTATGCCGCCCGTCACCCCGCTCGCCGTGCGCTGCGCGGCCGCGCGACGGCATACGCCGTGCCCCTCCCCGATGACGCGACACGCGTCGTCGTGCGACACTCGCGCCACGGGGGCGTGCTCGCACCGCTGACCGGGGACCGGTTCCTGTATCCGACGCGGGCGCCGACGGAGTTGCGGACGGCCGTGCGATTGCGCCAGGCGGGTGTGACGACGCCCGAGGTGATCGCGTACGCGACCTACCCGGCTGGCCGCCGCATCGTCCGATGCGACGTCGCAACGCGCGAGGTCGAGGGGGGCGTGGATCTCGCTGGGTGGCTCGCGACTGAGCGCGCGCCCGAGGAAGTTCGGTCGGCCCTCGACGCCGTGCGGGGGTTGCTCGGTGCGCTGCAGCGCGTCGGCGCACGCCATCCGGATCTCAACATCGCGAACGTGCTTCTCGTCGAACAATCCACCGCATCGTGGCAGGCGTATGTGCTCGACGTCGACCGCGTGACGTTCGGTGAACCAGGCGATGAGCGTATCGGCGCGGCCAATCTGCAGCGTCTCCTCCGGTCTGCGCGCAAGCAGCGGTCGCGCGGGGCCATCACGGTGACGGACACCGAGCTCGCGACGCTCGGCGAGATGGCCGAGGTGGTCGGGTGACTCCATCGATTTCCGCGCCGCTCGATCGTGTCTGCGTCGTCATGATGAGCGCCGTGGGCGACGCCGTTCACGTGTTGCCCGTCATCAATGCGCTCAAGCGACATCATCCCGGCGCGCGCATCACGTGGGTGCTGCAGCCGGGGCCGGCCACGCTCGTGCGCGGCCATCCGTCGGTGGACGAGATCATCCTCTTCGACCGTGCGACGGGCTGGCGCGCGTTCACGGAGATTCGGCGCGAGCTTGGCCAGCGCGAGTTCGACGTCGTCGTGAACCTGCAGGTGTACTTCAAAGCTGGGATCGTCACGTCGTTCACGCGCGCACCAGTAAAGCTGGGGTTCGACCGCGCGCGCGCGCGCGACTTCAACTGGCTGTTCACGAACCGGAAGATCCCGCCCCATCCGTCCGGCCAGCACGTGCAGGACCAGTACTTCGAGTTTCTGGCGGCGCTGGGCGTGCCGCACGAACCGGTCGTGTGGAATCTCGGCCCGTGGGAGCACGAGCGGGCGTGGCAGCGTGACTTCTTCGCTCCACTGGATCGTCCCGTGGCGGCGATCGTGGTTGCGACGAGCAAGCCGCAGAAGGACTGGCTCCCGGAACGGTGGGCCGAGGTGGTGGACGCCTTGTACGCCGATTACGGGCTGCAGCCGGTGCTCGTGGGGGGCCGGTCGCCACGCGAGCTTCACGCCGAGGCCGTGATCATGCAGCGCGCCCGGCACCGCCCGGTGTCGGCGTTAGGCAGCGGCCTGCGCAACCTCGTGGGCATTCTCGATGGGTCGGCGCTCGTCCTCGCACCGGATACCGGTCCGCTGCACATGGCCGTGGCGCTGAACCGGCCGGTGGTGAGCTTGATCGGCTACACGAACCCGAAGCGCACCGGTCCTTACCGCCGCTTTCATGACTTGATCGTGGATGCGTACGGCGAGCCCGGGGAGGATTATCCGCTCTCGATGGAGACCCGGCTCGATCGGATGCCGCGCATCACCGTGGCGGATGTCCTCGACAAGGTCGAGCTCTGGAAGCAGAGGTACGCGCCGGTATCGCGATCTGCGCTGCCACGAGAGATCTGACAATTCGCAGCATCCGCCCCATCCGTCGGATCCGTGTCACCCTCGGCGAACGCCGGCCTGGCCGAGACGGTCGCGGCGCTCCTCCTAAACCCGCATACCTCTGGCGTCCGATAGCTCCCCGAATTGGTAGTCCACTCCGACCTCCTTCAGGAGCCGCACCAGCCGCCCTAACGCGAGTCCCATGACGGCGAAGTAGTCACCGACGATCCCTTCCACGATCGTGGCGCCGTACCCCTGAATGCCGTAGGCGCCCGCCTTGTCCATCGGTTCGCCGGTCGCGATGTAGCGCGCGATGTCCGCATCGGACAGCACACGGAACCGCACGTCGACCGACTCCACGCCTGACACCAGGCGCTGTTCCCGCGCGACGGCGACCGCCGTGAACACCGTGTGCGAGCGGCCGGAGAGTCGCCGCAGCATCGCGGCCGCGGTTGCCTCGTCGCCCGGCTTGCCGAGAATGTCTCCGTCGACGACGACGATCGTGTCCGCGCCAATGACGACGACGTCGGAATCGTCGCCCAACCGCTCTGCCACGGCGGCCGCCTTCGATTCTGCCAGACGCGCCGCGTGGGGCTCGGGCGCTTCGCCCGGCAGCACACGCTCGTCGAGCTCCGCCGGGCTCACGGCGTGCGCGATCCCGATGAGCGACAGCAGCTCGCGCCGGCGGGGCGACGACGAGGCCAGGACGACCCGCGGGGATGGCACGGGCCCTATCGCTCGAGCCAGAGCGTCACCGGACCGTCGTTCACGAGCTCGACGTCCATCATCGTTCCGAACTCGCCGGTCTCGACGGGCACGCCCGTTGCGCGCAGATGCTCGACGAAGCGCTCGTACAGCGGAATCGCGATCTCGGGGCGCGCGGCATCGATGAAGCTCGGTCGCCTGCCCTTCCGCGCGTCGCCGTAGAGCGTGAATTGCGAGACGACGAGCACCGCGCCCGCGACGTCCGCGAGCGCGAGGTTCATCTTGCCCTCTGCATCGGCGAACAGCCGGAGGCCAACGACTTTCTCCGCCATCCACGCGACGTGTTCCTCGCCGTCCGTCGCCGTGAACCCGACGAGCAGCAGGTAGCCGCGGTCGATGCGCCCGGCCGTTCTCACGGGCGCGCCGGCCTCCCGGATGTGCACCGCAGCCCGGGAGACCCGCTGGAGCAGGACGCGCACCTACTCGACGGTGACCGACTTCGCGAGGTTCCGCGGCTGATCGACGTTCGAGCCGCGCTTCACCGCGATGTAGTACGCGAGCAGCTGCAGCGGGATCGCGGCAAGCACGGGGGTCAGCATGTCGATCGTTTCCGGGATGCGGAACTCGTAATCGAGCTTCCCGACGAGCGACGGCTCGTCGCGGCTCGTGATCGCAATGACCCGCCCCTTCCGTGCCTTCACCTCGGCGACGTTCGACGTGAGCTTGTCGAACACCGAGTCGTGCGGCGCGATGAACACCACCGGCATCATCTCGTCGATGAGCGCGATCGGGCCGTGCTTCATCTCGGCCGCGGGATAGCCCTCGGCGTGGATGTAGCTGATCTCCTTGAGCTTGAGCGCGCCCTCGAGCGCCGCGGGGAAGTTGTACCCGCGCCCGAGGTACAGGAGGTTCGACGCGCGCTTGAACTCCTCGGCGATGTCCTCGATCTCCTGCGCCCGGTCGAGGATCTGCTGCACCTGCTTCGGGAGCGCCGACATCGCCTCGATGATCTCGCGACCGCGGAGGATCGAGAGGTCACGGAGGCGCCCGAGCTTGAGCGTGAACAGCAGGAGCGCTACCACCTGGCTCGTAAACGCCTTCGTCGACGCGACGCCGATCTCCGGGCCCGCGTGAATATAGATGCCGCCGTCCGCCTCGCGCGCGATCGTGGACCCGACGACGTTCACGATGCCTAACGTACGTGCCCCGCGCCGCTTCGCCTCCCGCATGGCCGCCAGCGTGTCCGCCGTCTCGCCCGACTGCGAGATCACGATGCACAGCGTCCGCTCGTTGACGATCGGGTTGCGGTACCGGAACTCCGAGGCGTACTCGACCTCGACGGGCACGCGCGTGAGCTCCTCGATCATGTGCTCGCCGATGAGCGCCGAGTGCCAGCTCGTGCCGCACGCCGTGATCACGATGTTGTCGAACGCCAGCAACTCCTCGTCCGTGAGGTTGAGGCCTCCGAGCTTGGAGGTCCCCTCCTCCAGGAGAAGCCGTCCGCGCATGGCGTTCTCGATCGTGGTCGGCTGCTCGAAGATCTCCTTGAGCATGAAGTGCGCGAACCCGCCGCGCTCGATCTGCGCCAGGTCCCAGTCGATCTTGCTGACCTTCTTTTGCTGCTCGGTCGCGTTCAGGTCGATGATGCGGTAGCCGGTGGGCTCGAGGACCGCGAGGTCACCGTCATCCAGGTACACCACCCGGCGCGTGTGCTCGAGAATCGCCGAGACGTCGCTCGCGATGAAGTACTCGCCGTCGCCGAGGCCCACGAGGAGCGGGCTGCCCTTGCGCGCAGCGACGATCTTCAGCGGGTCGGCGCTCGAGATCACGGCGATGCCGTACGTGCCCTCGATCTTGAGCAGCGCCTGGATGACAGCCTCCTCGAGGCTGCCGTCGAACAGCTCCTCGATGAGGTGCGCGATGACCTCCGTGTCGGTTTCCGAGCTGAAGTGGTGGCCGCGCTCCTCCAGGGTCTGTCGCAACGCCGTGGCGTTCTCGATGATGCCGTTATGCACCACAGCGATCTGGCCCTTACAGCACGTGTGCGGATGCGCGTTGCCTTCGGTGGGCGCGCCGTGCGTTGCCCAGCGCGTGTGCGCGATGCCGAGCGTGCCGTGAATCGGCTGCGCGGAGACGGCGTTCTCGAGGCGCGAGATCTTCCCGGCAGCGCGCCGCGTCTCGACTCCCTTCCCGTTCATCACGGCAACCCCCGCCGAGTCGTATCCGCGGTACTCCAGCCGCTTCAGCCCCTCGATGAGCAGCGGCGTTGCGACGCGCGTTCCGATGTAGCCGACGATTCCGCACATGGTGACAATCGCGAGTGAATGGTGGTACGCGCCGTTCAGCCAGCGAGCGCATCGAGCGGCTCACGCGCGCGAGCCACGAGGGCCCGCGCCGCGACCTCCGATCGCGC
>DASURJ010000861.1:0-2350 GCA_036280115.1 Gemmatimonadaceae bacterium | reverse complement strand
TACGAGGACACGCACGAGCCGGACGCCCGGCTCCGGCTGCATTACGGTGACCTGAATGACGCGTCGTCGCTGCAGCGCGTGCTCGCGACGGTGCAGCCCGACGAGGTCTACAATCTCGGCGCCCAGAGTCACGTGCGCGTGAGCTTCGAGGTGCCCGAGTACACGGTCGAGGTCACGGCGGTCGGGACGCTCCGGTTGCTGGAGGCGATGCGGAACCTCGGCATGTCGCCGCGCTTCTATCAGGCGTCGTCGAGCGAGATGTACGGCAAGGTAGTGGAGACGCCGCAGACGGAGCTCACGCCGTTCTATCCGCGGTCGCCGTACGCGTGCGCCAAAGTGTTCGCGCACTACGCGACGGTGAACTACCGCGAGAGCTACGGCCTGCACGCGTCGTGCGGCATCCTGTTCAACCACGAGAGCCCGCGGCGTGGTGAGACGTTCGTGACGCGCAAGATCACGCGGGGCCTGACGCGCATCAAACTGGGGCTTCAGGACAGGCTGTACCTCGGTAACCTCGACGCGCGACGCGACTGGGGATTCGCCGGCGATTACGTCGAGGCCATGTGGCTCATGCTCCAGCAGGACGCGCCTGACGACTACGTCGTCGCGACGGGAGAGACGCGGTCGGTCCAGGAGTTCCTCGACGAGGCGGCGGCGTGCCTCGACCTCGACTGGCGGCGACACGTCGAGATCGACCCGCGCTACTTCCGGCCGGCCGAGGTGGACCTCCTGCTCGGGGACGCGTCCAAGGCGCGGCGCGTGCTGGGGTGGGAGCCGCGGACGTCGTTCCGGCAGCTCGTGCGGCTGATGGTGGACTCCGACCTGATCGTCGCGCAGCGCGAGGCGCTGCACGCGTCGGCGTTAGGCGGTCAGGCGACGCCAGCCGGTTCCGCGCGAACGGGGGCAGGGGAGGCCGCCGCGACGCGCGGTTTGTAAGCGACCACGTAGAGCGATTCGCGGCGGCGCCAGTCGTCCCCCTGGTCGATGAACCGCGCGGGGTCGTAGCCGGTCTCGTCGATCCGCTCGAAGCCGGCGTCCGCGAGACGCCGGCGCATGACGGGAAAGTCCCAGGCGAACTGATGATCGCCGCCCATGCGGAACGCCTGGTTCACCACCTCGATGTCGGTCTCGAACGGCTGCACCGCGCCACCGAGGTCGCGCATGGCATCGAAGAACGCGACATCCCGATCAGCATAGGCGCGGATGTAGCGCGCCGCGTCCGGAACAATGATGCGGAGCTCGCCACCCGGCTCGAGCACCCGATGGCATTCGGCGAACACCGGCATCACCTCGTCGGGAAACCGGAGGTGCTCGACGAAGTGCTCGCAGTGAATGCGACGAACGCTTCCGCTCTCGAACGGCAGTCCCCAGCGCACGTCCCAGCGAATCCCGCCCGGTGGGTCGACCATGAGGTCCACCGGCGTCCACCCGTCGCGGCGATGGAATCCGGCACCGAGGTTGAGAGAAAGGCCGCGCGCGTGGCGGAGCTGGCGCACGCGCCTCTGGTTCGCGGGCAGGAGACACTTCACGCGCGCGGCCTGCACCGCAAGCTCGCCGCGGAGCGCCTGAACGAACTGGCGCGAGAAAAGGCGAGTCGCTACGGCGTGTTTCCAGCCCATGTCTCGGAGGTCATGGCGGTCACGGGGCGACCCAGATGGCCGTGTCGGCAACACCGTTCTGCGTCCAGCGAAGCTCCCAACCCGCGATCGCCTCGGCGAACTCGGCCCATGTTGGCGACAGCGGCGCGTCGGTCGCAGCTCGCGAGCTCGGCGCTCGGCTCGACGAGGGGAGGAACCAGTTCACGTTGTCGACAATGAGGAGCGCGCCGGGCCGAAGCTTGGGCAGAACGGCGAGCGCGCACGCGCTGCGGTACATGCCGTCCACGAGTGCGAAGTCGATCGACGCGCGGCCCAGGATGTCGACGACGCGCACGTAGTCCGACGCGAACATTGCCGCGATCCACTCGGGCGTCTCGACGCGCTCCGGCTCGCACGGGTAGAGCCGATAGTCGACGTTCGTCAGGCCGTCGTTCGCCAGGTCCGACGAGACCCGCGCGTGCCACGCTGCGTCGTGCTCGACGCTCACGAGATGGCGCACGCGGCGCGCGAACCAACGTGTGCTGCGTCCGGACCCCCACTCGATGCCGACGTGCGTTGACTGGAGCCACCGATCGAGCAGCTCCGTCGCCTCGGCGGTGAGCCAGGGGGCGTCGGGGTTGAGCCGCTGATGCACGGCGAGCCGGACGCGGTCGGCAACGTACCGCGGCCGGAGTAGCTGGCTTGGACGCATCGGGGGCGAGGCATCCAAGTTTTGTGCCGCGCTGCCGTTGGGGTCGGTGCGCAATACAAGA
>DASURJ010000860.1:0-3821 GCA_036280115.1 Gemmatimonadaceae bacterium | reverse complement strand
CACCGGCTTGAGCTTCTCGTCCGCGTTGATCATGCGGCGGTTGTTCTGGTCCTGCAGCTTGTTCTTCTTGAGGTAGTCCCAGAGCTTCTTCGTCACCTGGGTGCGCGGCATCGGGGTGGAGCCAACCACGGGTGCGAGCGTTGCCGACGGCGTCATGGCCTTCATGAAGGCCGGGTTGGGCGCGCGCTTCGCCTTCTTCGCTGGGGCCTTCTTCTTCGCGGCGGCCTTTTTGCCTGCGGACTTCTTCGCGGCGGCTTTCTTCCCAGCGCTCTTTTTGCCGGCCTTCTTCTTCGCAGTGGCCATCGATTGATCTCCTGGTGGGTGATCGAAACGCGTTCTCGAGGGGCGAACACGAATCCGTCGCGCCACAAACTAAAGACCCTTGCTCTATACGCAATAGGGAGAGAGGGTCATTTCCCCTATGAGAATGGCCGTTTTTCCCTCTGAAACAGGACTCGTCAGGCAGGCACCACCCCGCTCCGACGTGTCATCGCTCCGTCGCCGGGACCTCGGCCTCCCCCGGGAAGATGGCCGGTGAATGGGTTCCTGTTCGAGGCTGGCAGCCAGTGTGGGTGGCCAGCTATCGGGAGGAGAGAGTCTTCCACGCGCGAGTCACCCGCCCGACACCCACACTCATTCACCGGCCGTCCCTTCACTCAGCCAGCTGGCCCAGCAGCTTCATCATCTTCACGTCGTACGGGTCCGGCGTGTCGTCCGCGTCATCGATCTCGAAGTTCTGCTGTGGCGTCTCGAGAATGAGCGGAACCCCGCGCGAACGGGGATCACGCAGCAGCCAGCGAAAGGGCTCCACACCGATCGCGCCGTCACCGATGAGCACATGACGGTCCTTGTTGGAGCCGAGTGCGCCCTCGCTGTCGTTCAGGTGGAAGAAGCTCGGGGGCTCGCCCGTCGTCTCCTCGAACTGGTCGATCACCACGCGGATGGCATCCTCCGACATCGCGATGTCGTGCCCGCTCGAGTACAGGTGGCACGTATCGAGCCCGTATCCGGTTCGCTTGCGCAACGACGACGGCACGTACGACAGGATTTCCCCCACTTCCTCGGCCGTTTTCCCCATGGTACGCCCCGCCCCCGCGGTGTTCTCGACGAGGAGACGCGTGGTCCCCGGGACCGTCTCGAGCGCGCGCTCGATCGCCTTCGCGATACGCTTGGCCGATGCGGTTCGATCGCCGTCGCCCGCCGAGCCGGGGTGAAAGCACACGAGCCCGATGCCGAGGGCGGTCGCCCGCTCGAGCTCCTTCGTCAGACCCGCACTCGCGCGCGCGTACTTCTCGTCGTCGGGCGTCGCGACGCTCAACACGTACGCGGCGTGCGCCATCACGTGCTCGGGGCGAATGGACGTCGTGGCGAGCGCCTCGCGAAAACGCACGACCCGCTCGGGGCGGACGGAGATCTTGTCGTTGTAGTACTTCGGGGGTGCGGTGAACACCTGCAGCGCGCGCATGCCAGCCTTCCCGGCGCGCCGCACCGCCATGTGAATACCGCCGTTGTCGATCGTATGGGCGCCGAGGATCATGGGCGTAAGCTAGCGGAGCGAGGTGCGGCGAGTGAATGAGTGTGGGCGCCGAGCGAGCGTGGTAGCGGGTGGAGCTTCCTCTACGCCTCCACCGAGTTGAAGCCAGCTCTGCACCGGAAGCTAGTGACTGGCCATCCGCGACCGTGAGCCAGAAACGCGGCGCCGGCCGAGCGCGCAGTTGACCCGGACTACGGACGCGCGAGTATCCCAACGCGCGCGATGACCGAGCGATCCGGCCCCCGCCACGCCACTGCCACGAGTGAGTCCCGCAACGCGACGAGCGGCCGCTCGGCCGGAGACTCGAGGCTCGACGCCCGTGGACGCTCTCGCGCGAAGATGTGCCCCCACGACCGCGACACGGCGAGCGCCACCTGCGGGCGCTTGCTGTTCGGATCCTCGAACGCGACCACGACGACGCTGTCGGCTGCCGCGACCGCCGTCTCCGCGGGGCGTTCGCCGTAGAGAATGGGCACGGGCGCGTGAAAGAGCGCGCCGCGATCCATTGAGTGAGAGAAGAACACGCCGGGCCCGTCGGGCCCGTGGAGGAAGTACGTCACGTGCACGTACTGCGATATCGAATCGGCGACGACGGCCGCAGCGGGACGCGCGCACGCCACCGCCCATCGATCCGTCGAGTCCACCGCGACCGGCGCACTCCAGGTCATGCCGCCATCGTCAGAACGCGACGCGCGAAGCACCGCCGTTCCGTCACCGCGACGCGACCACCACACGCCGTACGCTTCGCTCCCGCGAGACGCCGCAGTCCGCACCGAGCCTTCGCAGGCGAGAGGGTCTGCCGCCGCAGGGGACGTCGCACGACTCACGACGTCCTCGAGCCTCGGCACGCCGGTCGGTTGAAGGACGAGGCGCACGACATCCACCGACGGTGTTTCGTCGCTCGCCGCGTCCCCGGCAACGCGCACGATCTCCCCGCGCCACTCGACAGGCGCCGCCGGCTCGCACGCCGCCAGCACGAGAAGCACGGGGGCTACACACTTCACTGAGCTCATATCCTCTCACGAATCCTGACTACCATGTCATTCCGAGCGAAGCCGCGTAGCAGCGGAGTCGAGGAATCGCGGCCGTCCTGGTAGAGGACCCCCTGTCGCGATGAGCGCGATTCCTCGACTGCGGCCCTTCGGGCCTCCGCTCGGAATGACACCGACAAGCAGCACTATCGACTCATGTTGGAGCGCGTGCGCGCCCCGGGTATCTTGAAAATCCGGGTTATCTGAGGATCGGAGCCTTCACCCCGTCTGACTATGTCTGCCCCAGCAGTGAATCCCCCGCGCGCCGCGCGAGGCAACGCCGCCGAGAAGAGCGCGGCGAACGCGATTGATCAGCCGGTCCCGTCCGTGGGATCGATCAGCGGATTCAGCGGCAATCGCCGAGTGCCCCCGCCGACGAATGAAACCGTCCGGTCGTACGCACCGGGATCACCTGAACGTGCCGCGCTCAAGGATCGCCTCGCCTCGATGGCGGACGAGCGGATCGAGATCCCGGTGATCATCGGTGGTAAGGAATATCGCTCGGGGGAGACGGCCCAGGCAGTCATGCCGCACGCGCATCGCCACGTGCTCGCCGACTGGCACAAGGGCACCCAGGAGCACGTGCGGCTCGCCGTCGACGCATCGCGCGAGGCACGAAGAGAGTGGGCGAACTGGCCGTGGGAGGACCGCGCCGCCGTCTTCCTGAAAGCGGCGGAGCTCCTCTCCACCAGCTGGCGCGCCACACTCAACGCGGCCACGATGCTCGGCCAGTCGAAGACCGCATTTCAGGCGGAGATCGACTCCGCGTGCGAGCTCATCGACTTCTGGCGATTCAATTGCGCGTTCGCGCAGGAGCTCTACGACGAGCAGCCGTCGAGCAATCACACGATGTGGAACCAGCTCGACTACCGAGCGCTCGAGGGATTCGTGTACGCCGTGACGCCGTTCAACTTCACGGCGATCGGCGGCAACCTGCCGACCGCGCCGGCGCTCATGGGCAACACCGTCATCTGGAAGCCGGCGTCCACCGCGATGGTCTCGGGCTACTACGTGATGAAGCTGCTCGAGGCCGCGGGGCTCCCACCGGGCGTGATCAACTTCGTGCCCGGCGATGCGGCAATGATCTCGGATATCCTGCTCTCCCATCGCGAGCTCGCGGGTGTGCATTTCACCGGCAGCACTCACGTGTTCAACACGATGTGGCGCACGATCGGCGAGAACGCCGGCCGCTACCGCGGCTATCCACGCGTCGTCGGCGAAACCGGCGGCAAGGACTTCATCGTCGCCCATGCGTC
>DASURJ010000859.1:0-5816 GCA_036280115.1 Gemmatimonadaceae bacterium | reverse complement strand
GCACGCGTCCCACCGGGATCAGGATCGTGGACCGCGCCGTACTGCGGAGCATCTTCTCGCCATCGCGCTCGACGACCTCGATGGGGCCGGTCACGTACTTCAGCCCGCGCGCGAAGTTGCCGACCTTGTCCTCGGAGAAGTCGGTAAAGAAGAGAATCTTGTTGCCCGGGACGAAGTCGTAGTTCTCCCAGACCTTCGGGTCGGCCTTCCCGGCTGGTGCGGCGCCGGACGCCTGCGCCGTGGCCGGCGCCGCGGCTGCTGGGCTCGATGCCGCGGCTGGCCTGGCGGCATCGCCCGCGGGCGCGGGCTTCGCGGTGTCGCCGGCGATCTTCTTCGCCGCGGCCTCCTCGGCCTTTCTCTTCGCTTCCTCGGCGCGCTTCCTGAGCGCGCCCCCGATCTGCGCGGACGCCGGTGCGGGGGCAGCCGCGATGGCGGCGAGGATGAGCACCGCCGGCAGGTAACGACGACTTCGCATGATTCCTCCGCTAAGCGAGCGCGAGCGCGAGAAGAAACGAGGCAACCCATCGTGTATTCGTCATGACCCTCATCCCGGCGATCGGGGTGGGCGTGGTTCTCCGCCGTCGGAGGGCTCCGTCGGAGATTCGCGATCGCAAGCCTCCGGCGTTCGGCGATCTACAGGTAAGCGGGAACCGTCAATGGGCTGGCATTCGGGCGTCAGCGCGGCGTCAACGCGATTGGTCCCGTGGCGTTTGACACCTTCGGTACCGCGCCACAACGTCCACTGTACTGTGCTGCGCCTCCTGACGTTCGGTGGTCTCGCGCTCGTCCGTGACGACGGGTCGACCGCCCCGCGGGTGAGGCCGCCGAGGCTGGCTCTGCTCGCGGCGCTCGCGGTGGCGGGGGAGCGCGGCGTGTCGCGCGAACGGCTGATGAGCTTCTTCTGGCCGGATTCCGACGAGGCGCGCGGCCGCCATTCGCTGCGACAGGCGCTGTACGTTCTCCGTCAGGAGCTCGGCCGCGATGTCGTGCGGACGCACGAGGCGACGCTGTCGCTCGATCCGTCCGCGGTCGTGACGGATGTCGCCGAGTTCCGCGTCGCGCTCTCGACGAATGATCGGGCGCGTGCGGTAGCCGTTGCCCGCGGACCGTTCCTCGACGGCTTCTACCTTCCTGGCGCACCGGAATTCGAGCGGTGGGTCGAGGACGAACGCGCGCGGTTCATGGCGGCGGTGACCGGAGCTCTCCTCGCGCTCGCGACCGAGGCCGGGAACCGGCGGGACCGTAACGCGGCCGCCGAGTGGTGGCGTCAACTCACGGTTGCCGAGCCGCTGAGCGGGCGCTTCGCGGCAGGGTATCTGACGGCACTCGCGGCGCAAGGGGACCGCGCCCGGGCGCTCGCGTTCGCGCGCGACCATACGGAGCTCGTGCGCCGTGAAATCGGCGCGCAGCCGGACGCGGACGTGGTTCGCATCGAGGCGATGTTGCGTTCGGGCGGGGCGGCCGAGGCGTACGGGTTGGCGTCGGGGGCCGCGGCGCCCGCCAGTGCGGCGCCTAACGTCGGACGACCCGCTGGCCGACCTTCCGTCCTTCGCCTGGCGTGGGTCGCGGGCGCCGTGGGCGTCATCACGCTCGTCGCGACGGCAGCACTCGCGCGTCAGCACAACTGGATTGGCGGGACCGACTCGTCGACGCTCGCCGCGAGCGACGCGACCGCGCCGCTGACGTCGTCGTCGATGGCCCACCGGCTCTATGACGAGGGGGTGCGCGCATACGATCAGGGCGACTCGAGATCGGCGAGCCGACTCATGCGAGCCGCGCTCGAGGAGGATTCGACGTTCGCGATGGCAGCGTACTACGAGGCCGTCCTCGCGTTGAGCGATGAGCAAACGCCGGACGGGCGCTCGGTCGAGGCGGCACGGCTCGTGGCTCGGCGTCTCGCGGTGCGTGCTCCGGAGCGCGAACGCCTCCTCATCACCGCACACATGCTCCGCGACGATCAATCGCCGGACGCCGTCGCCGTCGCCGAGACGCTGGCGACACGCTACCCGAACGACCCGGACGCGCTGAGGACCGTCGGATACGTTCGATCGGCCGCCGGTGATTGGTCCGGTGCCGCGGCGGTGCTGCTCCGCGCCATCACGATAGACTCGGCAGCCGGGACCCGCACCGGCTCGAACTGTCGCCTGTGCCGATCGTACCGAGACCTCGGTGAGATCTACTTCTGGTGGGATTCCCTGCCCGCCGCGTTGCGCGTCGCCGGCCAGCTGCAGGACCTGCAGCCGAACGCGTATCACGCGCTGTACATGCGCGCCGTTGCCGCCGCGCGACTCGGTGATAGTGTGTCGGCGTACGGGGCGTTCCGGCGACTGCTCGCCTTGAACGGGACGGACCGCACGGCGAAGCTCGACCTCGACGCCGCGCTCGAGGAGTACGACGTCCTCGAGCGCGACGTCCGACAGCTGCTCGCGTCGTCGCGTATGCAGGATTGGGGCAACGGCGCGTGGGTCTACCTCATCGCGCTTCGCAACCAGGGCCGACTGCGAGAGGCGGGACAGTTCCATCGGACCGGTACGTTGCCGGGACTTCCCGTGGCGAACGTCGAGCGGACGCCTGACGCCTTCAACGAAGCGATCCTCGCGCTCGAGCGCGGAGACCCGCGTCGATCCGCTGCGGTGTTCGACCGGCTCGCGCAGGCCGATCTGTCGCTCCGATCGCCCGGCTATCAAGCGCGGCATCGCGCGTGGAATCGGACGCTTCAGGGGATGGCGCTCGCCGCCGCTGGCGACACGTCCGCCGTCCGCCTCCTGGCCGACACCGTGGAGCGGTGGGGCCGCGCGAGTCTGTACGGGCGCGATCGCAAGGCGCATCACTACCTGCGTGGCCTCGTACTCACCGCCGAAGGGCGGCACGACGACGCGGTGCGCGAGTACCGGTCGGCGATCCACTCGCCGTCGTTAGGCTTCACGCGCGCGAACTACGAGCTCGCCGGAAGCCTCCTCCGCCTCGGCCGGCCGCTCGAGGCCGCGGCCGCGCTCCAGCCGGCACTGCGGGGCGAGATCGATGCGGCCAACCTCTACGTCACGCGTACGGAGATCCACGAGCGGCTGGCGCAGGCATTCGACGCCGCCGGCGTCCGCGACAGCGCCGCCAGGCACTACGGGGCGGTCGTGAAAGCGTGGGCGCGTGCGGACCCGGCGTTTCACGCGCGGCGCGATGCGGCCAGACGCTGGCTCGCGTGGCAGACGGGACTGCGTTAGGCCGCCGGGGATCACTTCGCCCTGGAAACCATCATCCTCGCCATAGGGACGAGCCATTTCTTCACCACGTCGATCGAATCCGACGTCGTCTGCTTCTCGATCGCGACGCGCTTGCTCCCCACCCGCGCGTTGATCAGCACTGACCGGACGCCCGCGCCGGGCCGCATGTCCCAGAGGTAGTACGCCTCGTCGCCGAGGCCGGAGATCGACTCCACCTTGAACCGATCCGGCGCCGTGCTACGGCGGCTCCGAGCGAAGGACTCCGGCGTCACATTGGTCGTCAACTCGAAAATGAAGCCTGCGAACATGCAGACGCTTCGATTCTTCGGGTTGCCCAGGTCCTCATCCACGGACGCTGGTCCCTCTCCGGGCATGTCCGTCTCGCCGCTGATCCGCGTGACCTGCGCGGCGTCGACGAGGACGCACGCGTTGGGACGGGCGTCCTGGCCGGCGGCCGTAGACAGGGGCACGGCGAGCTGAACCGCGATCGTTGCACCCAACGCATATCGGAATGACCGGAACACGAGTTACCTCCCGGGAGATGGTTCTTGTCGGTGCCGCCTCGAGGCGACACGCACAGGGTGCGACGCAGGCGTCGCCGCGCTGCGTCAGGCAAGTGTTACCGTGGGATAACACGCGCCCTCCCGGGACGAACTGGCGCGGGTACCCCGGCACATGAAGACCCGTTTCGAGCTCTGCCAGCACCAGAGAAGCGCTCGTCGTCGCATCGCTGCGCGTGACCTCCCGGGCGTGACGCTACTCCGCCGGCTGTGCCGGCGGGAGCAGCGTCTTCACCGTATGGCGGCCGATCTCCTGGCCGAGCGTGAGACCCGCCTCGATCGCGAAGCGGAAATGAATGCCTGCCCTCACGCGGGACTCCGCGTTCTCGCGTGCCGCCTCGCTGAAGCTGCGGAAGCTGCGCGCAGGGTTGGCCGAGTCGGCCGACAACGACGTGAACGTGAAGGCGACGTCATCTCGGCCAAACGCGTGCGCGAGCACGACCGCGCCCGCGGCGCCGAGCACACTGTGCGTGGACGGATGGTCCTGCACCGGGGGCGTCGTGAGGAACGGCTCCCACGCCGGCGCAGGCAACGTCGCCGCGTTCCCATCCTCGGCCGCCAGGCGGATGGCCGAGATGGGGCGCCAGAAATCGTAATGCAGCTTGGAGTCCCAGCCCGCGATGTACGAGTCGGCGAGCGCGGCGTTGAGCAGCGCGAAGGTGCGCGCCGTCGTCCACAGGTCTTGGCGGTGTTCGCGCCACACGACGCGCGCGATCCTGTTCCAGCCAATGTCCGACAGCTCGTACCAGAACGCGGCGTAATGCGATTCGTCGCGCGTGCGGGCGTCGCTCTGCTTGCCACCCTTGCGCCTCACTTCGTCGAAGGCGGCTGCGTACTCCTTGCTCGCGAGCGACGGTGGAGGTTTCACGCGGAACTGCGCCGGCGACGTGAGCGCGAACGGCGTGACGGCGCGCCAGTGCGGCATGTTCACGAAGTCGAAGCCGGGCACGAAGCGGTAGCGACCCGGCACGGTGCCTTCGGTGTACGTCTCCTCCCTCATGCTGTTGTCGTTGGCCCGTGCGGCGATGATGTCGGCCGCGGCACGCTTGCCGAGCGCAACGCCTTTCGCGACGCGAACCTCGAGACCGGCATCATCCAGGTACTGCTTCAGGAACGACTGGAGCAATGCGTTCTGCTTCGGGTAGATCGCCGCGAGCACGTCGTGCGCGGCCTGCACCGCGGCGATCGCCGGGTCGGCCTGCGGGTCGCGCGTCCCGATGGCGTACGTCGCATAACGCGGCGCCGCGGCGTTGATGGCGTCGTGCATGGCCAGGTGCATCATCGCGAGCGCGCGCGTGGCCGGGAGGGGATTGATATACCCGTTGTCGGCGACGATGACCTGCTGAGCGAAGCGATTCCAGTCGAGGACCAGCTGCGGCGCTGGATCGGCGTTCGCCGGCGGCGAGGACCGGTTGATCTGCCGTGCACTCGCGGCCGCGACGAGGCTGGCCGAAGCGACGATGAGCCCGGCGCGCAGGACGCGGGGCGAGAGTTTCGTACTCATTGGAGACTCCTCTATTCGAAAGCGCGGTGATGGGAACGACGCGGCACCGAGCCGCGTTGCGCGTATGAGAGAATAGGGAATCGGGGCCCGCGGGTTCAGCGGCAAAGCGGCCACGAACGGGTCAAATGTGCCAGTTCTGCCGGCGCGCTCGCCCTGCGTGGTTGCCGGGCGGGTGTGGCCTGGCTGTCGAGACCTGCCAGGGTGGGCCTATATTCGGGGCATCGCCCACAGCGAGCAGTTGCCATGTCACGCAAGCCGCGCCAGCGCATCACGCCCGAGCTCGTCCCCGACGGGCTGCCCAGCGAGCCGGTCGGCGAAGATCGGCCCACCGTGCACGAACTGACCGGCAAGCTGAACGACATGCTCGAGGCCATCGTCTCGGCGTGCGCGATCGTCGACACTGTGGGGGCGGTGCCGCCGCTCCTGGACGCGCCCCCGGACGACACGCCCCGGCCTTTCAAGCTGACGACGCCCGATGATCTGCCTGACGACGAGTCGCTGGAGGAAGATCTCTACGACGACATTGACGACGAC
>DASURJ010000858.1:0-2761 GCA_036280115.1 Gemmatimonadaceae bacterium | reverse complement strand
GTGACCGGCGCCGGCGACTCCAGGATGTGCGCGGCAATGAGCTGCTGCGCCGACGTCTTGTCCGCGAAGGGGTGGCGGCCGGCGAGGAGCTCGTACGCGATGACGCCCCACGCGTAGATGTCCACGCGGTGATCCACCTCGTCGCCCGTGGCCTGCTCCGGCGGCATATACGCGGGCGTGCCTAACGACATCCCCACCTGCGTCAACGTCCGGCCCGGCGCACCTTCGGCGGTTTTTGCTGCCGCGAGCGCTTTCGCGATGCCGAAGTCGGTCACGACTGCCGTGCGGCCGCAGAGAAGGATGTTCTCCGGCTTGATGTCGCGGTGTACCACGTCGTGGGCGTGCGCGTACTCGAGCGCGAGCGCCACGTCGCGCAGGATCGACACGCTTTCGGCCAGCGGTAACGTCTGGCCGGCGGCCACCGCGCGCGTCAACCGTGCCCGGAGCGACTCGCCGTCCACGAACGGCATCGTATAGTACGGAAGGTCGCCGGCGCTGCCGGCCGCCAGGACCGGCACGATGCGCGGGTCTTGCAGGCGCGCCGCGAGCTTCGCCTCACGCGCGAACCGGTCGGCGCTGACGCCCTGGCCCAGATCCGGCTCGAGCACCTTTACCACTACACGCCGGCCGAGCGCGACCTCCTCGGCCACGAAGACGCGCGACATGCCTCCGCCGCCGAGCTCGCGCTCGATGCGGTATTGCCCGCCGAGGAGGCGGCCGAGGCGGTCGTGGAACTCGGTCGTCGGTGGCAGATGCCTTCGCTTGCGAGAGTTGGAGTCCGGACGGTATCCGCGGCGACGCGGGGCGTCAACACGCGCCGCGCGCGTCGCTGGTGTCGTCGCGCGTCGGTGTCTCCAACAGCGTGGGCAGAATCACCGCCCGGAAGACATCGTTCACCTCCGCGGCGGACAGCGTGGCACCGCGCTCGACCCACCAGTTCAGCAGAAGGACGAACGTCGATGCGATGTGCTCCGCCAGGAAGGACAACGGCACGCCGTCGCGTTTCCCTCTGCGGTCGTGCACATCGGCGCGTTGCATGTCTTCGGCGATCAGCTGGGTGAGCACCTGACGGAGGCGCTCGTGAACCACAGGTTGCCCGCGCACGTGCGCCGAGTGAGGAGCGGCGCGCCTGAACCCGTCGATATGCTCGAGCACGGGTGCGCTGAACCGGAGCAGCCACTCGGCGCGCTCTGACCGAGTCGCCGGCAGGGTGGAGTCACCGGCGCGCATCATGTCGCGGATCGCGCGGACGAGAAGCTCGTCCTTGTCGCGGAAGTGCGTGTAGAACGTCGACCGTCCCACGTTGGCGCGGGCGAGAATCTCCTTGATGACGATGGCGTCGTAGGGCTTTTCGTGTATCAGAGACGCCAGTGCTCCGTGAAGGAGATCGTGAGTGCGTTGCACGCGCCGATCTCTGGATCGCTCTTTCCGCATGTCGATGCTGGCCTCGCAGTGGTGCGCGATGTCGGACAGGACGCACGATGTTGTCCGGAAACGCACACGTCGGTGCCTGGTGTTCTTGGCCACTCGCCCTCAGTCGATACTATAGGATGGGTACGGCCGGCGCGCACCGTGCGGGGCCAGTGGCCGGTGTAGCCGACCACGTGTCGTGATGCTTCCTCGGAGGATGACGTGGTGGCCAGGCAGAGCATGGCGGATTCCTCGCCCGCGCCGACAACCAAGGGCCGCGTCTTGCGCGGCACGGCGCACTACTACGACCTGCTCGCCGCGCTGCTGACGCTCGGGCGTGAGCGAGCGTTCCGGGAGCGCCTCGTGGATCTCGCCCGCATTGCGCCGGGTGACGCCGTGCTCGACGTCGGCTGCGGCACGGGCAGCCTGGCCATTGCCGCGAAGCAGCGCGTCGGGGCAACTGGCGTCGTGCATGGCGTCGACGCGTCACCGGAGATGATCGCGCTCGCGCGGCGGAAGGCCGCAAAGCGCGGCGTCGACGTCGACTTTCACACGGCGGTCGCGGAGTCGCTCCCGTTTCCGGATGGGCACTTCGATGTGGTCTCGAGCACCCTGATGCTCCACCATCTGCCGCGCGCGGTACGCGAGCAGTGCGCACGCGAGATGCGCCGTGTGCTCAAGCCGGGCGGCCGCGTGCTCGCCGTGGATTTCTCGACGCCGTCACGCCGTCGCCGTGGCGTGCTCCATCGCATGCACCGTCACGGGCACGTGGCCCTCGAGGAGATCGTGCGATTGCTGGACGGAGCCCGGCTCGCGGTCGAGGAAACGGGCGCAGTGGGCGTCAGCGATCTGCACTTCGCGGTCGCGACGGCGGTAGACGATCGGACGGATGTGGCCGTCGAGCGGCCGCCTCCGATGTTCAGATCGCTACCGCGGCTGCCCATTCCCCCCCTGATATGGGTGACCCTCGGAGTTCTCCTCGTTGCTGGTCACGGGATGCTGTTCCAGATGGCGGCGTCAGGGTTCTCGCGATTCGTCGTCCCGGCCGCGGTGATGGCGGGTCTCGCCTGGCTGATACTCGTCACGCATCTCGGCGTCGTCGGCGGATTGCGGGAGCGGCTGCGAGATCGGCGGCGCGCGACGGGCGACGGGCGACGGGCGACGGGCGACGGGGGACGGGCGACGGGGACAGGCGACGGGCGAACGGCGGGGCAGTCAATCGGTCGTGGGTGACTCGGTCGTCAGTGGCCAGCGACGCCACTGAGCACTGACGACTAATGAACTCACGACTGATGACTGCCCGACTGATGACTGCCCGACTGATGACTGCCCGACTGATGACTGCCGGACT
>DASURJ010000857.1:0-11500 GCA_036280115.1 Gemmatimonadaceae bacterium | reverse complement strand
CGCGTCGCTGGCGTCGGCGGGTGGGGTAGACGGCGCCCTGCGCGTGGCCCGCGACCCGGGAACCGCCGGGCCGTTCACCGACGTCGATCGCGAGATCATCAGTGGCCTGGCGGCTGCCGCCGGCATCGCGCTCGCGAACGCGCAGCGAGCCACCTCGAACGACCGAGCGCAGGACCTCGCGCTCGTGATGGAGATGAGCCGCGAGATCGGGTCGACACTCGATCTCGATCGGGTGATGCGCTCCGTGGTGAACCTCGCCATGCGCGCGCTGCCCTTCGACCGCGGTGCCATCGCGCTATACGAGCGCGGCGCATGCGACATTCGCGCGGTGGCGGGTGCCGAGACCGTGGACCCCGACGATCCCGAGCTCAAGGACCTCGCCGTGCGCGCTGCCTGGGCGGCGGGCGTCGGCGAGAGCTTCTATCTGTCGGATCGCACCGAGCCGGCCTCGGACGCCGAGCGGTTGTTCCTGCAGATCTTCGGGGACGACCTCGCCGCGGACGGCGTGGGGAGTGGTCTGTACGTTCCGCTCAAGGACGAGGAAGGCGTCCTCGGCATTCTCGTGCTCGAGTCGGCGCAGCCGGAGTTCGCGACCGAGCGGCAGCGTGAGCTGATCGGCATCCTCGCGAACCAGGCCACCGTCGCGCTGCGAAACGCACAGCTCTACCACCAGGTCCCGCTCGCCGATGCGTTAGGCGCCCTGCACGCGCGCAAGGAGGCGTTTCTCGCCCTTCCCCGGCGGCGGCGCCTCACACTGGCGGTCGTCGTGCTCGTAGCCGTCGGCGCGCTCACGCTGATTCGCTGGCCGCTGCGTGTCGACGCCATCGCCCCGTCCTTTCGCCCGACCGCCCGCGCGGAGATTCGCCCGCTCACGGACGGCATCATCGAGCGCGTCCTCGTGCGGGAGGGGAGTGTCGTGGCGCAGGGCGCGCCTCTCGTACAACTCCGTGACGCCGAGCGTCGGGCCGACCTCGGCGCCGCCACCGCGGCGGTACTCGCGGCGGAGCGCTCCGCCGCGAACGCCGCGAGCCGAGGCGACGCGGCGGAAGAGCGGCTGCAGCGCATGCGGGCTGCCGTGCTGCGGCGCGAGGCCGCGCTGCGGGAAGACGAGCTGCGCGCGACGACGATCCGAGCCCCCATGGACGGTGTCGTGCTGACGGCGCGCCCCGAGGAGCGCGTCGGCGCGTGGGCCGACGCGGGGAGCGAGCTGCTCGTCATCGGCCGCACCGACACGCTCGAGCTCGAGTTCCTCGTCGACCAGCGAGACGTTGGGCGCGTGCGCGTGGGCGGAGAGGTGCGCCTCCGCGTCGACGCGTTCCCCCAGCGGACGTTTCGTGGCCGCGTGTCAGGGATCGCCGATGTGGGTGTGGATACCGCCGGTACCGTACTCTTTCCCGTTCGTGCACTCGTGCCTAACGAAGATGAAGCGCTGCGACCCGGGATGGTGGCGTACGCGCGCGTGCTGACCGCGCCGGCGTCGGTCCTGGGGCGTGCCGTCCGCGAGCCGGCGCGTCGACTTCGGCTCCTCTGGTGGAGGATGTGGTCATGACCGCTCAGGGGGTGGCAGGGGTGGCAGGGGTGGCAGGGGTGGCAGGGGTGGCCGGGGTGGCCGGGGTGGCGCGGCAAGGCGGTCGCTGTGTCATCGCGGGTATCACGCTCGCCGTCGTCGTCGGCTGTGGTCCGAGGACGAGCGTGGAGTCGCGCGGCACGACCACCGTGCCGGACACGGCGGGCATTCTCGTCACGACGGCGACCGTACGAGCGCCACTCGAGCTCCCGGCCCAGCTCTACGTGGAGCATGACGCAGCCGTCGTCGCCCGGTCCGGCGGCGTCGTCGACTCGGTGCTCGTCGACCTCGGGACTCGGGTCGCGGCCGCTGCGCCGCTCGCGCGGCTCGAGAGCGCCGACCAGGAGCTTGCCCTGGCCCAGGCGGAAGCCGCGTACGAGAACGTGGGCAGACTGGTGAGTCGGGCACGCGCGATGACAAGGGCTGGCGGTGTCACCGTCGCGGATTCCGAGCAGGTCGAGTTTCAGTACACGCAGGCCGAGCTCGCGCGTCGTAAGGCGAGACGGGACCTCGAGCTCACGCGAATCGTTGCGCCGTTTGCCGGGGTGGTGACCGCACGCTACGCCCGACCCGGCCGATTCGTCTCAGCGGGTGACACGCTCTTCCGTGTCACCGAATCGGCCCCGCTGCTCGCGCGCGTGCGAGTGCCCGAAGGAAGCGCGAGCGAGATTCGTGTCGGGGAGCGGGCGACGGTCACCGGCCTTCGTGGGACCACCGCGCAGGCGACGGTGCTGCAGGCAGCGCCGGCCATCGATCCGGCAAGCGGTACGCGTGAGGTCGTGCTGCGCCTCGCGAATAACGCGACGTTCCTACCTGGCGCCAGCGTGACCGTACGCCTCGGGAACCAGCAGCGAGCCGCCGTGGTCGTACCGCGCGAGGCTGTCTCCGCGGAAGGCTACGCACTCGTCATGGAGAATGGCCGCACGGTGCTGCGGCCCGTAACAGTCGGCTCCGACGTCGGCGATGGTCGCGTCGAGGTCGTGAGTGGCCTCGCGTCCGGTGAGCGCGTGGCGCGCGACGCCGGCCGAACGCGCTGACGCTGGCCATGCCACGCTCGCGCCGACGGGGGCATCGCGAATGAGCGTCGTCACCCTCGCCGCCGGCGGACACGGTCCACGGCTTCGCTCGGAGCTCACGATCGTCGAGCAGGTCTTTCGCGGCGAGACGAGCTTCGTCGTGAAGGATCCGGCAACGCACAAGTACTTTCGTTTTCGGCCCGTGGAGGTCGGCGTCATGCGCTGCTTCGACGGCCGGCGCAGTCCGGACGAGATCGCGGCGGCACTCGCGGAACACGGGCTACGCCTGACGGGCAGCGGCGTCGAGGCGTTTGCGCGCAAGCTCTCGAGCATTGGTCTGCTCGAGCGTACGCTCACCGACCGCACCACGCTCGAGATCGAGCGGCTTCGCGCCGAGCGGCGTCGCCGCCGGCGGCCCGCGCTGTTCCGCGGTGAGCTAATGCGGATGCGATGGTCGTTCGGCGACCCGGACGCCCTGCTCGGTCGCGTGTTGCCGTGGGTCCGGTGGATGTTCACGCCGGCGTTCGTGATGGCGTCGATCGCGCTCTTCGCGGTCTACTTCCTCGTGCTTGCCGCCACGTGGAGCGACTTCTCACGAACCATCGTCGAGCTGTATTCTCCGTCCACGATCACGTTAGGCACGATCGTCGTACTCTGGCTCATCGGGACCATCGTGGTCGTCATCCACGAGCTCGGGCACGCCTTCACCTGCAAGCACTTCGGCGGTGAGGTGCACGAGCTGGGGGTCATGATGATCTACTTCCAGCCAGCGTTCTACTGCAACGTCAACGACGCGTGGAGCTTCCCGGCGTTGCGTTCGCGGCTCTGGGTAACGGCTGCCGGTGGCTGGATTCAACTCGTGGTCGCAAGCCTCGCCGCGATTGTGTGGCTCGTCGCTCGACCGGACACGCTGGCATCGGAGGCGGCGGTCGCCGCGATGATCGTGGGCGGCATCACCTCGATCGTGACGAATGCGAACCCGCTGATCCCGCTCGATGGGTATTTCGCGCTCACGGATTGGCTCGAGATCCCGAACCTGCGGATCCGGGCCCGGGAATACTTCGCGTGGTGGGCGCGGCGCCACGTCCTGCGGCTCGAGCTGCCCGAGCCGGAGGTCACGGACCGCGAGCGAAGGGTGTTTCTCATCTACGGGACCCTGTCGTTCATCTATATCGTCGGGCTCCTCGGCTTCATTGCGTTCTGGGTCGCGGGGCGCGCGCACCAGGCCCTCGGCGCGATCGGTACTCTCATTGTGATGGGCCTCCTCTTCGCCATGACGCGTCGCATGATCGTCACCTGGGCGCATTCGGTCGCGCTCGCCATTCGCGCGCGTCGTGCCGAGCGGGCGGGTCGCCGGTGGTGGCGCGGTGTGGCACTCGCGACGGTCGCTCTCGTGCTGCTGCTCGCAGTGCTTCCGTGGACTCTGACTACGACCGGGCAATTCGTGGTGTCGCCGGCGCGCGTTGCGGAGGTGACGGCGCCGGACAGCGGCATCGTCGCGACGATTTACGTGCGCGAGGGAACGCACGTGGCGGCTGGCGCTCCGCTCGCGCGTCTCATCGACCGTGACCTCGATCGAGCGCTTCTCGCCGCCATGCGCGCGGCCGACTCTCTCGGCGTCGCCGTCTCGCGGGCTCGCGCGTCCGGCGGCATGACGGAACGGTTGGAGGCTGAACGTGCCGAGGCCGTTGCCCGCCTGGCGGCTGTGCAGACGCGGGTTGACGCGCTCACCCTTCGCGCGCCGTTGGGCGGTGTGGTCGTGACCCCGCGCGTCCACGAGCTGTATGGGCGCCGCGTCGAAGCGGGCGACCCGATCATGCGCGTTGCCATGCTGGACTCGCTGGAAGCACGGATCGCGATCACTCGCGCCGGTGCCACCGTGGTGCACCCGGGCCAGGTCGTGCACCTCATGCCTTACGAGCACTCTCGTCCGGTGACGGCGGTTGTGGCATCCACTGCGCCCGCCGGCGCCGGAACCTCGGCGAAGGGCACGATCGAGGTGCGGGCCCCGATCGGACCCTCGACACGCTGGCGTGCCGGTGTCACGGGCGAGGCGAGCGTCGAGCTTCGCCGCGCGACGGCGCTCGCGGCGCTCTGGTGGAACGTCAGACAGCGGATTCGGAGCGACGTACTGCTGTAGAACTCCGCGCGTCCGGCCGGCGCTACGCCCGCGCGAGGAACCGCTCGATATCCTCCGCGCGAGCCTCCGCGTCCGCCTCGCCGAGCTCGATGAGCCGACCGATGTAGTTCGCCTGAAACATGAGCAAGCTCAGGATGTCCGGGCTCTTCGTCTGTCGCGTCCCGAGCCCGCGCGTCATGAAGCGGAAGAAGCTCGGGAGCAGCGGCTCGTAGTCTCGCGAGAGCTTTCCCAGGTCCTCCGATGGCCGCAGGACGAGGATGTTCACCACTCGCAGCCCGTCGCGCTCCGCCGGTGGGAGTTTTCGCAGGACATGATTCATGCGCTCGAGCCGGACCACGTCCTGGTCGATGAGGTCGAGGAACACGGCGTTGTACAGAATGCTGAGCACCTGCGCCGGCGGTGGGTAGCCGCGGATGAGTGGCTGGTTCGCCTCGGCCTGCGAGCGCTCGTAGCGCGTGGACACGGCGAGGATCTTGTGCGCGCCGAGGTGCAGCGCCGGCGAGAGAGGCGCCGCCAACCGGATGCCGCCGTCGCCGTGCCACGAGTCGCCGATCTTCACGGCCGGAAAGAAGAACGGCAGTGCTGCCGACCCCATCACGTGATCGACCGTGAGTTGCGTGCTGATCGACCGCCGCTTCGGTCGCTCCCACTCCACGAGGTTGCGCCCCTGCATCCAAACAACGGACTGCCCTGTCGCGTAGTCGGTCGTTGTCAGCGCAACGGCACGCAGTGACCCGCGCGCGAGGTTCCGGTCGATGCCCTCGAGAATCCCCTCCTGCGGCATCAGGGCCTCGGTGAGGTACGACCGCAGCGGCGACGTGTCCACGAGCCCGCGTGTCTTCGGCTCCGCGGGTGTGCCGCCGGAGAGCAGGCGAACGCCCCAGCGGAAGAAGTTGGAGAGGAGCGCCGGTGCATCGACGCGAAAGACCTGCTCGGGCGTAAGGGATCGCCACAGCTGCTCGAGTGACGCGACGCCCGCCGAGAAGGTTCCGGTGTGTTGCGCGAGGTGCGCGACGTTGACGGCGCCCGCCGAGACACCGGTGAGAATCGGCAGGCGAAGCGATGGGTACCGGCGAGCGAGGTAGCGGAGGAGTCCGACCTGATACGCCCCGCGGGCTCCACCACCACCCATGACGAGCGCGAGCTCGCCGAGGTCCGGGGTACTCGGCGGCGCGTCGTCGGGGACATTCGTCGGGTCGGGTGGCTTTGTCGGCACCTGTTCCATGGGCCGACAACCTTCCCGTCATCCCGCAGCGGCGCAAGGGAACGCGAGCAGGTGGACTGAGAGTGCGTGCGCCTATCGTTCGAACGCGGGGCGCGAGCGGGCGGTTGCCGAGGGCGAGGCATCGCGTGCGCGGCTCCCTTCCTTGCGGGGCCGGCATCCATAAGAAGGGAAACGGATGAGGGGATGAGGTGGATGAGAGACGTCATCCCTCAGTTGCCCGGAAGCTTGTCGTACGTAACGCGCGCGATCACGGGCTCACGAGTGTAATCGCGAGCCCGGGTGAACGACGGGGAGACGTCAGTCGATTACGCGATGGCTACTTCGGCCGCTCTGCATAACGCGGGCTCCTGACCGCGCGCGAAGAGAGGCGAGATGTCGATGTACGTCTGCATCCGCTCCGCTTTTCCTTCGGTGAGCTCGCACACCGTCGCGGCAGGAATCATCACGGTCGTCCCGTCGTGGCGGGTAAATGTGACCATCTGTTCGATGACGAGCGTGTCATCGATGCGGAGCTGCGCGGTGAATGCGTGGCTCATGGTGCCGATCGCGTCGAAGAACTCGCTGAACGCGTCACGAATGGCGACGCGCCCGGCGAGCGGCGCGCCGTTCCCGAACCGGACGGTTGCTCCCGGAGTCAGTTGCCCAACGAACGCGTCGACGTTCTTGGTGTCGAGCGCCTCGTACGTGGCCTCGATCCACTCCATCCAGTCGTCTTCGGTCCAGTCTTCCACGGGGACATCCTCCGTTGCGTGGGCCCTCGGCCGGAGCTGTGGTTCGACGACCGACCGCGTATTCGCCGGCACCCTGCCAGAACCGGGCCGGTTGGGCGGCTAATCGGGGTCAGATTCGAATTTCATCGTTCTGTTGCGCGTCGTCAGCGTAAGTGTGCTGTCCCTTGAATTGCGGGTTGCCCCACTCGATCCGTTCCGCGTCCGCGGTTGCCGCGCAGCTTCTGCCGCGGCAGCGGGGTGCTCGATGGCGCGGCGGCGATATCTACGGGGCCGCTTCGAGCCCGACCTTGATCGTGGCATCGAGCAAGACGCGGTGCGCGGCAGAACCGAACGCGGCAACGGCGGACGCCGAGAAACGGGGCCTCGCTGCTGATCGCGTCGGCAGGCATCCAGAACGGAGGGAAACGGCCCGCCTTTGCCACTCATCGTGAGAGCAGTTACCCCATCATTCACGTTCCCGGAGAGGGGGCGCGTCCCGGACGAGGAGCGATCCCGGCATTCCTTCATCCCCTCATCCCCTCATCCGTTTCCCCGCTCCGTTCTGGATGCCAGCAGCTGCGGCCTTCGCCACGCGGCGTCGGCAGTGCGGAGGTGTCATCCAGCCGTTTCGGCCACTTGCGCGTCATCGTCGTTCCGACCGGGCCGCCACGACGGACCATGGGAGGCCGTGGCGAAGGGGGTCAGAGTCCTAACGCATCGTTCGAACGCGCTGCGTTCGAACGATGCGTTAGGACTCTGACCCCCAACGTATCCGGATCGCGCGTGGCTCCCTTCCTTGCGGGGGCCGGCATCCAGGAGAGGGCGTACGGATGAGGGGATGAGAGGGATGAGGGGGATCGCTCCTCAGGACTCACGCGCCCTCGCGCCGAGGCCGTGATGATGGGAGCTCTCACGGTGAATGGCGTCCTCACGGGAGGTGTCCCTTCATATCAGGTCCCGGCGGGAGGGGTTTTCACTCGCTCAAAATGATTTGTCTCATCCCCTCATCCCCTCATCCGTTTCAACCCTCTGTTCTGGATGCTTGTAACGCAAATGCGGCCGACACCGGCGGTCGTGCTCCGCGGTCGTGCTCCGCGGCCGTTTCCGCGTTCGCCTCTGCGACGTAATCCGCGTCCGGCCCGATGCCACGACGGAGCCGGCCCGGGCTCCGGCCCGCCACCCAAGCGGAGCGCGGAGGGCGCGGCAACACCAACGCGGCAACCGCGGACGCGGTACGTGCGGCGGCGGGCGACGCCGGGCCGGGTGGGGCCGGGTGGCACCGGCCAGGGGTCGGGCGCTCGTACGCTCCCGGCGCGCAACAGAACGATGATATTCGAATCTGACCCCGATTGCCGGATTTCCGTTACGCCGCTCTGCTCGGCACGTCGTCGCGAACCGACGCGCCCGCGGCGAACGCCGCGCGTACCTGCTCCTGCTCCACCGCCAGCTCGACCTTCGTGATATCGGGGCGGAAGAACAGCGCGATTGTCCAATCCAGAACCACGCGCAACCGGCGGTCCCACCGCGGCATCTGAAACAGGTAATACGTTCGGCGAACCCACCACGCCGGGAATCCCGTCAGGTTCGCCCCGAACACTTTCGCGACCGCACTCGTATGCCCCAGTGCGGCCATCGTGCCGAGGGGCTCGAACACAAACGGCTCCGGCGTCCGACCCTTCTCGGCAGCCACGACGTTCCGCGCCACGTGCTTTGCCTGACGAGTCGCGTGTTGCGCGAGCGGCGGGTACGGACGGCCATCCGGCCCGGGAATCGCCGCGCAGTCGCCGAGGGCCCACACGCTGGGATGACTCACGCTGCGCATCGTCGCATCGACTTCGATCCGACCACGCTGGTCGTGCACAACGGGAATTCGAACGGCCGCAGGATTCGGCACGATTCCGGCCGCAACGACGATGGTGCCTGCCTCGATCGTCTCGCCATCGAGGTGAACGCGGCCCGGCTCGATGGCGCGCACCGGCGTCGCCGCTCGAATGTCGGCTCCGCGATGCTCGAGCACACGCTCCGCGGTTGCCGCGAGCTCCGGGTCGAGCTCCGGGAGGATGCGTGGCCCGGCCTCGAACAGGTAAAACTTCACCTCGTCGCGCCGAATGCGCGGGTAGTAGCGCAGTATGTCGTCGGCGAATGCGGTCAGCTCGCCGAGCAGCTCGACGCCGACCAACCCTCCGCCGATCACGACGACCGTGAGGCACTCGCATCGGCGCGACTGGTCTGGAGTCGCGTCCGCACGCTCGAACCGCTCGATGAGGTGGTTCCGCAACACGAGCGCGTCCGCCATGGTCTTGAACGTGAATGCCCCGGGCGAGCCGGGAATGAGCGCCTGATTCGTGGTCGCCCCGAGCGCCACGATCAGATGATCGTACGGGAGCTCATGGCTCATGCCGCCTCTCGCGACGGCGTGAACGACGCGTCGCTCGGTATCCACGCTCTCGACCGTCGCCTCGACGAAACGTGCCCGGCCGAGCGCGGGCCGGATGGGTTGTGCACAGTGGCGCAGCTCGAGAACCCCCGAGCACGCCTCGAAGAGGAGCGGCGTGAGCACGAAGAAGTTGTCGCGGCTCACGAGCGTGATCTCGACGGCCTTCCCGCTGCTGCGGTAGAGTCGCTCCAACTCTCGCGTCGCGCCGACGCCGCCGAACCCGCCGCCTAACACGACGATGCGGGTGGGGCTCCCGGACGCGAGCGACGTCATGGCTACAGCATTCGCGTGTGTCATAGGGCGATCTCCACATGCCGTGGCTGTTTCGGGACTCGACGCTCAATGGCTCCGAGTGAGCCTTCGTCCCTGATCCGGAATCATAGACGGTCGATCGGCACGGTTGTGACGCTGCACACGATGGCGGCGGAAACGGTCGAGGCGGGCTCGCCGACGGCACACTACCGGTCACAGCAGCGTGAGGCCTCCGCCTTAAAGAGTATAGCGGAAGAGTGTCTTCGCCGCGAAACGGTTACCCGGTTTTCACGCGATCGGTCGCACGCCGTAACACCGTGAAGAGCGTCAGCGCCGTCGGCACCAGTTCCGCTGGCACCGCCGATGTCGCATCGTTAGACACCCTCCCCTCGCGAGAATGTGATGAGAGTGCTCGTCCCTGCCCTGTTCCTCGTCGCGGCATGCACGCAGACGCCGTCTCCCGTCCCGGGAACCTCGTCCGATTCCGCGGGCGCGGTGAACGCGGCATCGCCTAACGCCTCGGTGGTACAGCCTGGCATCGAGGTCTTTCTCGCCGACGTCCCGCCGGCGCTCCGGGGCAAGCGCGTCGCGCTCCTCACGAATCACAGCGCGACAGACCGCGCGGGTACGCCGGACATCGACCTGATCGCCAAACACAAGGACCTGAAGCTCGTGGCGCTCTTTGCGCCGGAGCACGGCATCCGCGGAACCGTCGCAGCGGGTGCGAAGATCGAGGACGAGGTCGATTCGGCGACGGGCGTGCCGGTCTACTCGCTCTACAAGTCCGAGGACAACAAGCCGACGCCGGCGATGCTGAAGGACGCGGACGCCATCGTCTACGATCTGCTGGAGGTCGGCGGCCGTACGTGGACCTACGTGTCGAGCATGGCGTTGGCCATGGAAGCGGCAAAAGCGAAGGGGATCCCGTTCGTCGTCCTCGACCGGCCCAATCCCATCGGCGGTGAGATCGTCGAAGGTGCGCTGATCAAGCCGGGGTTCACGTCGTTCGTAGGCATGTACCCGATCCCGGCCCGCCACGGGATGACGGTCGGCGAGCTGGCGACGCTGTTCAACCAGAAGCACGGGATCGGGGCGGATCTCATCGTGATCAAGGCGACGAACTGGCGCAGGTCGCAGTGGCTGGACGAGACCGGATTACCGTGGCGAAACCCATCGCCCAACCTCCGGTCGCTCGCGGCGCTGACGAACTACCCGGGCACCGTGTACTTCGAGGGGACGAACATCGCGGAGGGACGCGGCACGGATCGCCCGTTCGAGCAGGTTGGCGCACCGTGGTTGAATGCCACGGACGTGGTGCGAGTCATGAACGAGAAGCGGTTGCCCGGCATCCGGTTCGAGGCAATCACGATGCCGGTCGAGGCGACGGCGCGGAAGTTCCCGGGGCAGACCATCCCCGCCATCCGGTTCGCCATCACGGATCGGGACTCGTATCGGCCGGTACGAACGGCGCTCGTGCTGATCGACGAGATTCGCCGCCAGCACCCGCGCGAGTTCGAGTGGCGCCCGTCGATCGACCGCCTAACGGGCTCGGACCAGGTGCGGCTCGCCATCGAGGGCGGGCGGCTCCCGGCGCTCCTGGAGGAGTGGGACCGCGAAGCAGCGGAGTTCAAGGAGAGCCGAAAGCCGTACCTGCTCTATCCGTGAGCGGATCGCGTCCGCACGGTTCGTTCGAACCGGACTGGTCGTCGCTGTGCTCAGGGTGATAGGCTGCGGGAACTGCGACCTCGCCATGCGTGCGCGTTCCCGATGATTGTGAGTCCGACCAAACCCCTGGCCGATCCCTCCGACTCGGCTGACTGCGTATCGATCGACGCGATTCTCGCCGCCTTCTACGACGTCATCTCGGGTCCGGCCGGGGCGCCGCGCGACTGGGCGCGGGCACAAGCCCTGTTCGTTCCCGGCGCGCAACTGATCGCCGGCACACCGGGTGCGAGCGGCGAGGTGACGTTCGAGATCTTCGACACCGCAGGCTACGCCGCGAGCAGGGGCCCGTATTTCGCCGCCCATCCGTTCTACGAGCGTGAGGTCGCCCGGCGGATCGACAGCCACGGATGCATGGCGCACGTGTTCAGCACTTACGAGTCACGGACAGACCCCGCCGCGCCTCCCTTCATGCGCGGGGTCAATGCGAT
>DASURJ010000856.1:0-5797 GCA_036280115.1 Gemmatimonadaceae bacterium | reverse complement strand
CAGCTGCTCGATGTTGCCCCCGCGAACCTCGCGGCTCGCCTCGCGCTCGCCGAGGCGTTCCTGAGCTCGAGCCAGGCCGACAGCGCGGTACGACAGCTGGAAGAGTATCGTCGACTGCGACCGGAGCCGCCGGACGAGGTGCGCGCGCTGCTCACGACGTCGATCGATCTGCTCCGCGCGGGGAACGTCGCCGAGGCGAGGCCGGTGTTCGATCGCCTGCATGACGCGATCGAGACCACGGCGCCATATCAGGCAGCCCTCGCGGACGTGAAATGGTTCGACGACCCGATCGTCGGCCGAGCCGTGTTGACCTTCACGCCACAGTCGGTGATTCAGCTGCGGGGCACCGGGGCGATCCTCACCGCTGATTCACTCCGTTTCACCGATGCGACGAGCGACGCCGGGCTTCCGGACTACGAGAACACGCTGACGACTCGAGCCGATACACAGCCGCCTCCGCCCTCGGCGACGGCGCTCGCGGCCGGAGACTTCAACGGCGATGGGGCCGACGAGCTGCTCGCGTCCTACTGGTCACCCGAGCAGCAGCGCTTCGTGACGCGGCTCTTTCTCATCGAGCGCTACCGGTCGCTCGATGTCACGGAGCGGTCTGCGATCGCGCTCCCGGCCGGGGCCATCGACGCCGCGGTCGGAGACTTCGACAACGACGGCTGGCTCGACCTCTTCGTCATTGGCGCCGACGCTCGCGGCTACCTGCTGCGCAACGACAGCAGTGGGAAGTTCGTGGACGTGACGAACACGTCCGGAACCGCCGCCGTGCGCGACGCACGGAAGGCGCTGTTCGTTGACCTCGAGCATGACGGTGACCTCGACCTCCTGCTCGTGGGCGGTGCGCAGGTCCTGGCGTACCGCAACAATCTCGACGGCACGTTCACGGAAGTCGCCGCGAGCATGGGCCTCGGCGGCACCGCGGGCAGCCACGACGCCGCGTTCGCCGACTTCGATGGTGACGGTCGCATCGATGTCGTGGTCGCGACGGAACGCGGCGCCACGCTATTCCGGAACACGAGTCTGCGGCGGTTCGAGGATGCAACGGTTGCGAGTGGGCTCGCGCCAGGGGGCGCGACCGGTCGCGTCGTGGTTGGCGACTACAACAACGACGGCGCGCTCGACCTTCTATTCACGCGGCGCGGCGCCGGCGCGACGGAGCTCTGGCGCAATAACGGCACCGCGCTATTCTCACGTGATGCTCAGGCGGGTTCAGCGTTAGGCACTCTCGCCTCCGCGTCCGACGTCCACGCCGAATTCGCCGACGCGGACAACGATGGTTGGCTCGACATCGTCGCGGCCGGCCGTCCGACAGGTAACGCGCGCGGCGTGTTCCTGTTCCGGAATGCCGGGAACGGGACCTTCACGAACCAGTCGAACCTGTTGCCGACAACCCCGCGGTCCGGCACGATCGTCACGCCCATCGACGTCGAGGCCGACGGCGACCTCGACCTCCTCATCGGAGCGGAGCGTGGCTTCCGGCTGCTCGCGAACGAGGGCGGGAACTCCAGACTCTCCACGCAGGTGTCGCTCGTCGGGCTGCGCGCAGGCAGCGGCAAGAACAACACGTTCGGCATCGGCGCGCGATTGGAGCTGCGCGCCGGGGAGATCTACCAGACGCGCGTGGTGACGAGCCGGATCACGCATTTCGGGCTCGGGCCTCACCTCAAGGCCGACGTGCTGCGCATCGAGTGGCCTAACGGCGTCCCACAGGCCGTGTACTTCCCGGGCACCGACCAGGACGTCCTGGAGCTCGAGATGCTGAAGGGGTCGTGCGCGTTCCTCTATACGTGGGACGGCACGCAGTTCCGGTTCGTGACCGACGTGATGTGGAAGAGCGCCCTCGGAATGCCCGTGGGACTCATGGCCGCTGGCGACGGTGGCAGCACCATGTACGCGTCGCCGGAGGCATCGCGCGAGTATCTGCGGATTCCCGGAGCCGCGCTCCGACCTCGGCAGGGCCGCTACGTCCTGCAGCTCACCGAGGAGCTGTGGGAGACGGCGTACACCGACGAGGTGAAGCTCGTCGCTGTAGACCACCCGGACTCCGTTGACGTCTATGTGGACGAGCGCTTCGTTCCCCCGGGACCGACGCCGCTCCGTCTCTACCAGCTCACGCGGCGGCGCCCGCCGGTTTCAGCGAAGGACGACCGCGGGAACGATCTCCTTCCGGCGCTCCGCGAGCGCGACGACGTCTACGTGTCGAACCTGACGCCACTCCAGTACCAGGGATTGGTGGAACCGCACGACCTCATCCTCGACCTCGGGGGGGATGCGGGCACGCCGGGTTCGGTGCTCGTGCTTCGCGGGTGGATCTATCCCACCGATGCGAGCATCAACGTTGCGCTCTCGCAGCAGTCGGGGCTCGAGCCCATGGCGCCGTCTCTCGAGGTGCGCGACGCGCGCGGACGCTGGACGACGGTCGAGAACCTGAGCTTCCCGTCGGGTAAGGACAAGTCCGTGGTCATCGACCTCGCCGGGAAGTTTCCGACGAACGATCGCCACGTGCGCATTCGCACGAACATGCAGATCTACTGGGATCATGCATTCGTCGCGCACGAGGCGGCGAGTGAGGCGAAGGTCACGACGCTCTCGCCGGTGTCGGCCGACCTGCACTTCCGGGGGTTCTCGCGGTTGTACCGGAAGGGGGGCCGCTACGGACCTCACTGGTTCGACTACGCGCAGGTGAGCAAAGAGTCGCCGTGGCGACCCATCGAGGGCGCGTTCACGCGCTTCGGTGACGTGCGTCCGCTCCTCGACAAGGCCGACGACATGTACGCGATCATGGCCCCGGGCGACGAGGTGACCGTAGAATTCGATGCCGCGTCGGCAACCTCGTTGCCGCCGGGGTGGAAGCGAGATTTCCTGCTCTACACTGTGGGCTGGATCAAGGACGCCGACATGAACACGGCGTTCGGGAATACCGTGGAGCCTCTCCCGTTCCACGGGATCCGGCAGTACCCCTACGCGCCCGGGGAGTCGTATCCCACAACCCCCGAGCATCAGCGCTATATAAAGGAATACAACACGCGGGTGTCGAAGCGGCGCTGATCGTCGCATTCTGCATCCGCGCAATCGCCCAGCTCTCCTGATGCATCGACCTGGCCCCAGCGCTCGCCGCGCCATCATCGCCGTTCCGTTCTTCGCCGCGATCGGTCTCGCGGTGCGCTTCGATAGCGGGCCGATCCGCGTTGCCGCAGACGCCGCCCGTCCGGGCTTCGTGCTGCGGGACGTGACCGCCGAGGCCGGGATCCGCTTCGTGCATCAGCGTCCGGCGTTCGACCCGAAGATCGCGAACATCGAGCCTCACGTGGCCGCGCTCGGTGCCGGCGTATCGGTCACGGACTTCGATGCCGACGGGTGGGCCGACGTCTACTTCACGAACAGTCGCTTCGGCGCGCCTAACGCGCTCTACCGCAACAAGGGCGATGGTACGTTCGAGGATGTCGCGGCGAGTACGGGGCTCGCGGACCTGAACCGGGCGGGCGAAGGCGTATCCATGGGGAGCGTCTGGGGCGACATGGATAACGACGGGCGAGAGGACGTGCTCGTCTACCGGTACGGATATCTCGCGCTGTTCAGGAACGTCGACGGGCAGCGCTTCGAGGACATCACGGCGGCGTCGGGGCTGCGGCGATGGATGAACAGCAACGGTGCGGTCTGGTTCGATTACGATCGCGACGGCCTGCTCGACCTGTACGTGACCGCGTACTTCCGCAGCGACATCGACCTGTGGAACCTCGCGACCACGAAGATCATGCACAACAGCTTCGAGTTCGCGTCGAACGGTGGGAAGAACCTGCTCTTCCGAAACCTCGGCGGCGGGAAGTTCGAGGACGTCACCGACCGCACGGGGGTCGGCAGCACGCGGTGGACCATGGCCGCGGCATCAGCGGACTTCGACGAGAACGGGTGGCCGGACCTCTATCTCGCGAACGACTACGGCCCCGAGGAGTTGTTCCTGAACGAGGGCGGGAAGCGGTTCGTGCCGACCACGGACGGGCTCGAGAGCGAATCCAAGAGCGGCATGGCCGTGGCGTTAGGCGACGTGATGAACCGCGGTCGCCTGGACGCGTTCGTGACGAACATCTCGGAGCGCGGCTACCTGTTTCAGAACAACAACCTGCGCCTGAACCGGCTGGCCGAGGGGCGGACGTTCGTCAACGTGGCCGAGGGTGCCGTCGCGGACGCGGGGTGGGCGTGGGGGGCGCAGTTCGGGGACCTCAACAACGACGGCGTCAACGAGCTGTTCGTGGTCAACGGGTTCATCTCGGCCGACCGCGACCAGAACTACTGGTACTCGATGTCCAAGATCGCCGGCGCCAACAGCCGGCTCTTCGAGGACGCGAAGACCTGGCCGCCGTTCGGGAACGCGAGCCTGTCCGGGTTCGAGCGATCGCGCGTGTTCCTGAATCGCGGTGTCGCCGGGTGGGTGGATGTCGCCGGAACTGTGGGGGCGACCGACGAGTACGACGGCCGCGCCGTGGCCTTCGCGGATCTCGGGAACCGTGGCGTGCTGGACGTGATCATCGCGAACCAGAACCAGCCCGCCGTCCTCTACCGGAATCAGCCCGATACGGCGAACAACTGGATTTCGTTCGAGCTCGTGGCGACACGGAGCAACCGGAGCGCTATCGGCGCCGAGGTCGTCGTGGAGGCGGGTGAGGTGCGCCAGCGACGTGTGGTGGATGGCGGCATGGGCTTCTCGAGCCAGAACGACCGGCGTCTCCACTTCGGGATCGGCCGCCGCGAGTGGGTGGACCGTGTCGTCATCCACTGGCCGTCGGGCACGGAGCAGGTGCTAACCCGCCCGCTCGTGAATCAACGACACACCATCACCGAGCCGACACGGTGACGCCCATGACCGACGCAACCGTTGCGCGTCCCGCCGCCGCGCTGACCTGGAAGGACCGCGCCCAGCGAATCGACCCGCGCTACTTGATCGCGTTCCTCATCACGCTGGTGCTGGTGGTCGCGCAGCTGCGCTATCACGTAGTGGGCGGGTACGACCGGCTGGCGTTCGCACTCGCGGTCTGCGTGGCAACCGAGGCGCTTCTCTCGTGGTTCGATCGCGGCAAGGTCGTCAACCTTCAGAGCGCGTACATCAGCGGCATCAGCCTGACGCTCCTGCTCAAGCCCCAGGGCGCGGCGCTCTGGCCGTTCGCGTTAGGCGGCTTTCTCGCCATCGCGTCCAAGTACGTCCTGCGGTACCGGAACAACCACGTCTGGAACCCGACGAACTTCGCCATCGTCGTGCTGCTGCTCGCCGCACCGGAGCGCGTGTCGGTCCTCAGCCACCAGTGGGGCAACGACCTGGCGACGAACCTGGTGATCTGGGTATTCGGCCTGGTGATCGCGGCTCGAGTCAAGGTTCTCCACATCACGCTCACGTACGTCGTGAGTTTCCTGGTCCTGAACGCGGCGCGCGGCGTGGCGCTCGGTCAGCCGCTCCTGCCCGAGCTCGCCCCCATCACGGGGCCGATGTATCAGCTCTTCATCTTCTTCATGATCACGGACCCGCGCACGGTGGTGCGGGGGCGTCGCGCGCAGATCATGGTCACGATCCTCATCGCGATCGCCGAGGTGATGATCCGGTACGCGTCCGACCAGAACTGGGCGTTGCCGACGGCGTTCAACGCGGCGCCGCCGCTCGTCGCGCTGTGGCTCGTGGGGCCGGTGGCGAAGTGGATCGACCTCCGCCGCACGCCACCGCAGCGCGCGCCAACGACGTCGGCGTAGCGTCCTTTTGCTCCGTTGGGGGTCAGAGTCCTAACGCATCGTTCGAACGCGC
>DASURJ010000855.1:0-2090 GCA_036280115.1 Gemmatimonadaceae bacterium | reverse complement strand
GAAGATCGGCGCGCCGGCGATGATCTCCGCGGTCGACGCGTCGCCGGATGGGAAGTACTTCCACGTGACGCTGATGCAGAAGCCGTTCTCGTACATCGTGCAGTACAACTCGTTCGGCAGGTCGGAGCAGATCTGGGACGCCGACGGAAAGATGCTCGCCGAGATCTCCAAGCGGCCGCTGCGCGAGGTGACGGAAGACGATGATGCGGGCCCGGGTTTCGGCGGCAATCAGAACGACGCCAATCCTCGCAACGTGAGCTGGTTGCCCGACGGCAGCGGTCTTTACTTCCTGCAGCAGGACTCCGCACCGTCTCGGCGGGGTGGAGCGCCGGCGGACACCGCAGAGGAGCAGGGCGCGCGCGGACAGGGCGCTGCGCGTCGCAAGGATCGCCTCTACGCCTGGACGCCGCCATTCGATGCCGGCTCGAGGAAAGTTCTGCACGAGAGCGACAACCGGATGAGCGGTGTGCTCTTCACCGAGGACGCGAAGTCGATCTTCGTGGCCGAGAACGCGTCGGGGACGGGACACGTCTACGCGGTGTACTTCGCCGAGCCGGGCAAGCGATACACGATCTGGCGGATGCGTGGGCTCAACGCGGCTGTCGGCGGGCAGGGCGGCGGCTTCGGTGGCGGTCGGCGCGGTGGAACCGGCGCCGACTCGCTCACGTTCTACCAGAACCCGGGCACCATCATGGCGAAGCGTGGTCGCGCGGGCGGGCAGGTGGCGATCGTGTCGTCGGACGGGCGGTACGCGTACCTCCAGGGCACGCGCTACTTCAAGACCTGGACGGACTCGGCGCCACGCGGGTTCGTGGACAAGGTCGAGATCAAGACCGCGCAGAAGTCGCGCGTGTTCGAGGGGCGCACCGACATGTACGAAGCCGTGACCGCGGCTCTCGACGATGACTTCACGAAGTTCGTCGTGGAGCGCGAGTCGCCGACGCAGGTACCGGATTCGTACGTCCGTGACGCCGCGAGCGGTCAGTACACGAAGGTCACGAACAACAAGGACTACACGCCGGAGTTCACGGCGCTCGTTCGGAAACGCATCCCCGTCACGCGCGCGGATGGGTACCGCTTCATCGTGAACCTCACGCTGCCGGCGGACTACCGCCAGGGAACTCGGTTGCCGGGCATGTTCTGGTTCTACCCGTACGAGTTCACCGACCAGGGTGCCTACGACCGGACGCTGCGCACGAACAACATCAACCAGTTCCCGAACGCCGGGCCACGGACGATCGAGTACCTGGCCATGCAGGGGTACGCGGTGGCGAACTTCAGTCCGCCCATCTTCGGCGAGTCGGGGCGGATGAACGACAACTACGTGTTCGATCTGCGCAACAACCTCGCGGCAGTGATCGATGAGCTCGACCGTCAGGGCTACATCGACAGGACGCGCCTCGGCATCGGTGGCCACAGCTACGGCGCGTTCAGCACGGTGAACGCCATGGTGCACACGCCGTTCTTCAGGGCCGGGATCGCCGGGAACGGCATGTACAACCGCACGCTCACGCCGAACGGGTTCCAGAGCGAGCGGCGCGACTTCTGGGAAGGGCAGAAGACGTATCTCGATATGTCGCCGTTCTTCAACGCCGACAAGCTCCAGGGCGCGCTTCTCATGTACCACTCGAGCGAGGACCAGAACGTCGGCACGGCGCCGCTCAGCTCGGAGCGCATGATGCACGCGCTGCAGGGGCTCGGGAAGGTGGCGTCGCTCTACATGTATCCGTACGAGGATCACGGGCCGGCCGCGAAGGAGACGCTGCTCGACCAGTGGGCGCGATGGACGGCGTGGCTGGACATCTACGTGAAGAATGCCGGGAAGAACCAGAAGGACGAGAAGGTCGCGTCGGACCAGTGACGCGGGGAAGTAAGCACCGAGGGCCCGCGGCCTAACAAGGCCGCGGGCCCTCGGCGTGTCGCGGGAGCCCGAGAGCTGCTTGCTACGCTGCCCGGCTCGAGTCCGTTTCCTCCACTTCATTCCGCAACAGCGGGCCAACCCGGTGTCGGCTCGTGACGCCGAGCTTCGCGAGCGTCCGCTCCACGTGATTTCGCGCGGTGAAGAAGCGCACGCCCAGGCGCTCCGCGAT
>DASURJ010000854.1:0-2474 GCA_036280115.1 Gemmatimonadaceae bacterium | reverse complement strand
GGCCACCAGAGCGTGGCAAGCGTCTCGTTCACGACGACTACCGGGGCCGATCTCCCTCGGTCGGCATCGGTCAACCCGCGACCGCGCACGATGCGCATGCCCATCGTGCGGAAGAAGTCAGCCGTGACGGCATTGAAGTATGGCCCGCCCGAACGCGTCAGCGGCATCGAGTCTCGTCCAGGCACGCTCACTTCCTCCGCCCACGTCGTCGCGAAGGGAAGACTGACGCTCAGGGCAGCACCCTCCACTCCCGGAGCCGCACGCGCCGCGTCCATGAGCCGCCGGTAGAGCGCGTCCCGCGTCGCAGGGGCGTAGTCCGACCCGACCGTTCGTGCAGCGACGTACAGGACGCGGGTCGGGTCCATGCCGAGCGGGAGCGATTGCACCTGCTGGAGGCTGCGCACGAACAACGTCGTGCCGATGAGAAACACGACGGTCAGGGCGGCCTGCACGATGAGCAGCGCGCCACGGGTACGAGAGCGCGCCGGTCCGCCGGCTCGGGCGCCCGCACGCAACGCGTCGGCGACTTCGGGGCGGCTCGCCTGGAATGCCGGAATGATCCCACTCGCAACTCCGGCGACGACCGCGGCCAGCGCCGTGTAGACTACCGATCGCACGTCCAGGAGCGTGTGCTCGGTGAGGTCGGAGGGGATGACCTGCCGCACGATACCACTGCCCCAGATCGCCACGACGGTCGCGGCTGCGCCGGCCACCAGGCCGAGCAGCACCGTCTCGAGCACGAGTTGCCTGACGAGCCGAGCACGCTCGATGCCGAGTGCAATGCGCACAGCCACTTCGCGCTGCCGCGCGACGGCACGGGCGAGCTGCAGGTTCGCGACGTTCGCGCACGCGATCAACAGCACGAGTATCGAGACGGCACCAAGGAGGACCGCGACCTTCGCGTCGGCGGTGTGTGCCCGCGCCTCACGCGGCACGACCGACACGAGGCGCGCGGTCGGCGCCGTGGCCGCGATACGAGCCTGAGGCACTCCGTCCCGGAGCGCACCGGCGCGCAGCGCCGCGGTCGCGATCGTCGATGCCTGCTCGATTGACACACCGTCGCGGACGCGCCCGACGATCCGAAGCCAGTAGGCCTGGCGGCCGTTCAGCCACCCCTGGTGTTGAATGGGCGTCAGGTTCGACGTGAGCGGCACCCAGACATCCACGGGGCTGTTGCCGACGCCAGTGAAGCCTTGGGGAGCGACGCCAACGATGGAGTACGGGACGTTTCCGATGGTGAGGGCGCTGCCGATTGCCGTGTGCGCACCCTGGAAGTGGCGTTGCCAGAACCCGTGTCCGAGTACGGCGACCGCGGGAGCGATCGGGTCCCCGTCCTCTTCGGGGAGGAAGAAACGTCCCGCTGCCGGACGCACGCCGAGCGCGGCGAAGTAGTTCGCGCTGACATGCATTCCGCGCAGCTCCCGCGCCTCCCGTCCTCGGCCGATCGCCATGTCGCTTGGCGAATACACTGCGACGTGCTCGAAGGCCTGGCTGGCGGAGCGAAGATCCCGATAGACCGGGTACGACAACACGCGCTGGAGACTCTCCTCACCATCGCGGGTCTGTCCCATGGCCACGCTCACGAGGCGTCCGGGGTCGGCGACGTGCGCGGGAGATCGGAGGAGCAGCCGATCGATCACGCCGAACATCGTGACGTTGGCGCCGATGCCTAACGCGAGCACGGCGACGACGGCGGCGGCGAAGCCGGGCTGGGTGCGGAGCGTGCGGGCCGCGTACGCGACGTCCTGGCCGAGCGTTTCCCACCAGCTCGCTCGGCGCTCGCGCGTCAGGCGGCGCCGGTCCACGCGGGCGAGCTCGGCCCGCGCTTCCGTGACGTCCCCGAACTCGCGGGCCGCGATGTCGCGCGCGAGCTCGGGCGAGGTGCCACCGGCAACGAGCTCCGTGACGCGGCTCTCGATGTGGAAGCGGATCTCGTCGTCGACGTCGCGCTGCAGCGTTCGAGGCGACGGTGGCAGATTCAGGAGGCGGCGAATGCCGCTGACTCGGGTCTCGCGGCTCACGGTTGCGCCCTCCCTTCGGTCGACTGGAGGATGCGAAAGACGGCTTCGACGTAGCGCGTCCAGCTGGCTTCCTTGCGCTGCAGGTGGCGCTTGCCGGCGGGGGTCAGCTGGTAGTAGCGCGCGCGGCGGTTGTTGTCGGAGAGTCCCCACTCACTTTCGACGAGGCCGGCCTCCTGGAGCCGGTGGAGTGCGAGGTATAGTGCGCGGTCCTCGACGAGGATGACGTCCTCGCTGGTGTCGCGAATCCATCGTGCGACGGCGTAACCGTGCCTTGGTCCCCAGGCGAGTGTGCGGAGGACGAGCAGGTCGAGCGTCCCCTGCAACAGCATGGGCTCGGCGGCAGGTGGCATGTCGGGCTCCCCGGAGTAGCTCCGGGGACTATTACATCGGGCGAGCTCCCACGCAAGGGAGCACTACTGAGCGACGCTGGTTAGCTGTTAGCTGGCACTGGTT
>DASURJ010000853.1:0-3163 GCA_036280115.1 Gemmatimonadaceae bacterium | reverse complement strand
GCTGGGCTCGCCCTGGCGGCGCTGCTTTACCTGCCGGCGCTGCTCGTCTTCCACAACTACACGGTCAGCATCTTCTATCGGTGGTGGACGATCCATCTCTGGGTGGAAGGCGTGTGGGAGATGGTGCAGGCGGGACTGCTCGCGTATCTGCTCATCCGCCTGTCGGGGGTGGACCGCGAGATGATGGAGAAGTGGCTGTACGTGATCGTCGGCCTGGTGTTCATCGCCGGAATCCTCGGCACTGCCCATCACTACTACTGGGTGGGGGTGCCGCAGTACTGGTTGCCGATCGGGGGCATTTTCAGCGCACTCGAGCCGCTCGCGCTCATCGGCATGGCGATGTTCGCGTACTACGCCATGCGGCGCTCGGGACTCGCGCATCCGAACCACCTCGCGTTGCACTGGACCATCGGCAGTGCCGTGTTCACGGCGTTCGGCGCCGGGCTTCTCGGACTCGCGCACACCTGGCCGTCGGTCAACAAGTGGACGCACGGAACGCTCATCACGCCGATGCACGGTCACTCCGCGTTCTTCGGCGCATACGTGATGATCAACCTGGCGATCATCACCTACGCGATGCCGTACCTCACCGGCAGGGGAGAGGAGCGACGCTCGAACTCGCTCGGCTTCTGGGCGTTCTGGCTGATGACCGCGGGCATGTTCGGGATGACACTCGCGTTCGCCGCCGCCGGCATCGCGCAGACGTATCTGGAGCGCATCCTGGGGCTCGGCTATCTGGAGACGCAGCTCAAGATTCAGGTGCACTTCCTGATGTTGATCGCGACGGGCGTGATCTTCACGGCGGGCGTCGCGGTGTTTCTGTGGGATTTCTTCCGCGTCGCGCCCCTCCGTGCCCCGGCCGTCGAGGCGCCACCTGACGCGACACCCATGCCTGCGACATGACGGCGCTTCCCGCAACACCCGCTGTGCATTCAGGCGAGACGCGTGGCGACTCGTCCGATCGCCGGCACGCGATTCGACATCCGCCCGAGGCGATGGACGAGCAGCGTCACCGGGCGCTGCGGTATCTCGACCAGGAGCCGTTTTACCTGCCGGTCGGCGACGAGATCGAGGTGTTCGAGCGATGCCACGCGCGTGGTCTCGCCGTGATGCTCAAGGGGCCGACCGGCTGCGGGAAAACGCGTTTCGTCGAATACATGGCCTGGCGACTCGGCCGACCTGTCGTGACCGTCGCCTGCCACGACGACCTGTCCGCGAGCGATCTCACCGGGCGCTGGCTGGTGCGCGGAGGAGAGACCGTCTGGCAGGACGGGCCGCTGTCCCTCGCCGTGAGACTCGGCGCGATCTGCTATCTCGATGAGGTCGTCGAAGCGCGACAGGACACGATCGTGGTCATCCACCCACTCACCGATGACCGGCGGATCCTTCCGCTCGACAAGGCGGGTGAGCTCGTGGACGCGGCGCCCGGTTTCCAACTCGTGATCTCGTACAACCCCGGGTACCAACACGTCCTCAAGGACCTGAAGCCCAGCACGCGACAGCGGTTCGTGGGTATCGACTTCGACTTCCCGCGCCCCGATCTGGAAGCGCGCGTCGTGGAGCACGAGGGCGGCGTGGACGCGGCGACGGCGCATGCCCTCGTGTCGCTCGCGGGGCGGCTCCGCAACTTGCGCGACCGAGGCCTGGCAGAGGTGCCGAGCACCCGCGTGCTCGTCGCGACGGCGCGCCTCATCGCCGATGGCATCCCGCCGGTCAACGCATGCCGCTCGGCGCTCGTGTCCCCGCTCACCGACGATCCCGAGCTCCTGGGTGCCATGCACGACCTCATCGGCGCCGTGCTCGGGTGAATCGCGTTAGGCGTGGCGCGCGGTGGCGCGATCGGTAGGAGCGCGTGGCCGAGCCCGAAGACGTTATTCTCGAGGGCGCGCATTCCGCGACGACTGTTGCTGCGCGCCTCTGGCGCCGACACCGGCCGGGGCCGCCGCGCGTCGAGCTCGCTGAGGTTCGCTCGCGTCTCGAGTTGCTCATCGGCGCGATCTTCGGCAGCGCGCCACCGATCGTCCCCGCCGAGCCGCCTGCGGTCCCGTCGTTTTTCGGCCGTATCGCCCGGCGCGTTCCACGGCATCTGCTCGATGACCGCTCCCACGCTTCCACCGATGGAGCGCGGATCCGACTTCCGCGCGCGATTGCCGTCGGTGGTAGTGACGTTGCGGGCGCCCGGTCCCCCGACCGGGTCGTGGAATCGTACCGGCTGCTCGCGGTGGAGCAGGCAGCGCGCGCCGCGCGTGGTACGCCCACCGCCTTACCCTCCGCGCCGTCCAGAGCCTTGACCGCGATCCAGCGCGACCTCTTCCAGCTGTGTGAGGCCGTGGCCGTGGACCGATGGCTCGTGACGGAGCTCCCTGGCCTGGCCGACGCGGTGCGCGTTTCGCGGCGAGGGGCGCTGGCCGAGCGGCCGGCGCTGTCGGCGCTCACCGTGTGTGAGCAGTCGGTCGAGCGGCTCTTGCGCGCTGTTCTCGAGGCTCCGCCACAGCGGCCGCCTCCCGCGCTACCGGTCACCAGCGGGCCGCGGGAGTCACGCGCCTGGGCGCGTGAGTACGCGGCGGTCCTGCTCGCCGGGGTGCCGGGTCGCTACCGCGGAGTACCGCTGGTGCCACTCTGGGGGCGCGTGGACCCTCCGGCCGCCGAGTCGCGGCCGCCGCGCCGGGGCGGACCCGAGGCTGCGCCTGAGCCCCACCTCGCCGACGACCGGGTTCGAACACTGCGCCGCCGGCCCCGCGTTAGGCCCTCGCCGGACGACGAGGACGACGGACATCCGGGAATGTGGATGATCCAGCTCGACGACCCGCAGGAGCACGTCGAGGACCCGATGGGGTTGCAGCGCCCCGCGGATCAGGACGCGGCGAAGGACGCGGACGAACTGGCGGATTCACTCGCCGAGCTGCCCGAGGCGCGGCTCGTCACGGCGCCAGGGCCCCCGGCCGAGGTGCTGGCGAGCGACGATCCGCCACCACGGTCCGTGCTCCAGCCCGGTGCGATTCCGCAACGCGTGGGCATCGCCTATCCCGAGTGGGACCATCGCATTGCGGCGTACCTGCCGGCACACGCCGTGGTGCGCGAGCTACCGGTCGTGCCGGGTGATCCCCGGTGGGTCGAGGGCGTGCTCCGGCGCCACGCGCGCGAGGTGGAGCAGGTGAGGCGG
>DASURJ010000852.1:0-2408 GCA_036280115.1 Gemmatimonadaceae bacterium | reverse complement strand
TCGTTGGCTTCCGGGTCGTCCCGAGCACGAGCGTCGTTGGACGCTGGCGCCACAGTCGCTGACTGTGGAGGATCGCGTAACCGGCGGCTTCGCGCGGGCCGAGGCGTGGTATCACCTGCATCCCGACATTCAAGTGGTGGGCGAGTCGCGTGAGGAGGCGGCGCCCCAGCGAATCTCGCTGACCCTGCCCGCCGGAGAACGCATCTCATTCATGGTTGAACGCGGCCGCGCATCTGTCGTGCCTTCCGCGTGGCACCCGGAGTTCGGCCTTTCGGTACCGAGTCGTTCCGTCGTCGTTGCGCTCGAGGAAGGTAGCTCGTGCGTTCGCATCGATTGGAGCACGGCCGAATGAAGATACTCGTTGTGAGCTACTACTTCCGGCCTGACCTGTCGGCCGGAGCGTTTCGAATGACGCCCTTCGTCGATGCACTCGCCGAGCTGGCGCCCGTGGGAACGGGGGTCGACGTCATCACCACGTTACCACATAGGTACCATACCTTTTCGGCGGAAGCACCGGAGCACGAGCATCGCGGCGCGGTGACCATCACGCGGATCCCGCTGCCCAACCATCGCGGTGGCATGCTGGACCAGTCGCGCGCCTTTGCGACGTTCGCTCGCCGCGCGCGGCAAGTCGCCGGGCGGAATTATGACCTGGTCTTCGCCAGCTCAAGTCGGCTGATGACGGCAGTGCTGGGCGCGTGGCTCGCGAGTCGGGCGCGTGCTCCGCTCTATCTCGACCTTCGCGACATCTTTGCTGATACCATCCGGGAGGTGCTCACCGGGGCCGCCTCAAGGCTCGCGGCACCATCCTTTTCCTTGCTGGAACGCTGGGCGGTTTCGCGTGCGGCGAAGGTGAACCTCGTGTCCAGAGGGTTCGCGCCCTACTTCGCATCGCGCTATCCCCGACAGCAATTCTCCTATTTCAGCAATGGGATCGACGCCGAGTTCGTCACGGCGTCAGCTGTGCCGGCGTCGCTCGGGGGCGACTGGTCTCGCGACCGTCCGCTGACGGTGCTATACGCTGGCAATATCGGTGAGGGGCAGGGACTGGAGACGATCATCCCCATCCTCGCGGAGCGAATGGGGCGCCGGGTGCGATTCCAGATCGTCGGCGACGGCGGCCGTCGAACCGCGCTCGAGCGCGCGCTGTTAACGCGGAATGTCGGAAACGTCGAACTTCGGCCGCCGGTGAATCGTCCCGAGCTTCTCGAACTCTACCGGGCCGCCGACGTACTGTTCCTGCACCTGAACGATTACGACGCATTTAGGAAGGTGCTTCCGTCGAAGATTTTCGAGTACGCAGCGCTCGGGAAGCCGATCTGGGCCGGCGTCGCGGGGTACGCGGCGAAATTCCTCGAGGAAGAGGTTGTGAACGCCGCCGTCTTCGAGCCAAGCAACGCATCGGACGCCGTGCGGGCGTTCGACCGGCTCGATCTGGTCGCCAGTTCTCGGCTCGAGTTCATCGGTCGCTATTCGCGGACTACGATCAGTCGAGCGTTGGCGGCGGATGTTCTGTCCGTGGCCCGGGCCGCAGACTGAAATGCGTGTCCTCGTAACGGGTGCTTCGGGCTTCGTGGGCGGCGCCGTGGCGCGTCATCTCGCCTCCGAACCATCAACTACGGTTACGGTGCGAGTCGCCGTGCGGCGGACGGTCGATCCTCCGCGTGACGTGCAGGTGGTGAACATTTCGGGCCTCTCGCACAATACGGACTGGAGCGACGCAGTGCGGGGCGTGAGTATGGTCGTGCACGCTGCGGCGCGCGTGCACGTGATGGAGGAGAAGGCAACCGACCCGCTGGCGGAATACCGAACGACGAACGTGGATGGCACCATGGCGCTCGCACGTCAGGCAGCAAGTGCCGGCGTACGCCGATTCGTTTTCCTCAGCTCGATCAAGGTGAACGGCGAGGAAACACCTCCCGATGGACCGTTCACCGCCGACACGCCGCCGCAGCCGCGCGATGCGTATGGCATGACCAAGCTCGAGGCCGAACAGGCACTCCGTGCCCTCTCGCGGGAGACGGGCATGGAGGTCGTGATCATCCGCCCCGTGCTCGTCTACGGTCCCGGCGTGAAGGCGAACTTTCGCGCCATGCTGCGTGCGGTGCAGCGTGGCCTGCCTCTCCCCTTCGGCGCGGTGCGGAATCGTCGCAGCCTCGTCGCGCTCGACAACCTGGTCGACCTCATCGCGTGCTGCACCACACATCCCGCGGCGGCAGGTCAGACATTTCTCGTCAGCGACGGCGAAGATCTCTCGACGCCGGAGCTGCTTCGCCGGGCAGGGGAGGCGATGGGCAAGCGCGCTGGCCTGCTTCCCGTACCCGTGCCGCTCATGGAGATCGCCGGACGCATGATCGGCCGGAGAGACATGGTTCGTCGGTTGTGCGGTTCGCTCGTCGTGGACATCA
>DASURJ010000851.1:0-7775 GCA_036280115.1 Gemmatimonadaceae bacterium | reverse complement strand
GACGCGTGCTAGGCGGTCGGCTGTCGGCGAAGCCGTGAAACGGTGTCGGTGAATTGCTGACCCGTCGTGGCGCCGATCAGCCCGAGGCGCAATGCAAACCGTACGTAGTCCGTGCGGTGCGTGAAGCCCAGCTTCTGCGCGATGCGGTTCTTGTACGTGTCCACGGACTTCGACGTCACGCCAAGGATGCGTCCGATCTCGACGCCGCTGTAGCCTTCTGCGACGTAGCGCAGGACGGACTGCTCGCGCCCGCTCAACTGCGCGAGCTGCGACCGTGCTTCGTCGACTGGCGACCTGCGCGGTTGCGGCCTCGCGTTCGCCGCGAGGAGGCGTGCGGCGGACGAACGGACGTACACGTCGCCCGCGGCCACGGCGCGAATCGCGTCGACGAGCTCGGTCTGCGCCGTGTGCTTCGACAGAAACCCGCTCGCTCCGTCCTCGAGCAGCGGAATGAGCTGTTCCTCCTCGGCGTGCAGCGTGAGGATCAGCACTTTCGGCGGATCGGGTAGCGCCGCAATCGCGCGCGTAGCCGTGGCGCCGTCACCGCCGGGCATGTCGAGGTCCATCACCACGACGTCAGGCGCACAGTCGGCCAGCGCGGTGAGGGCGTCGACGCCGTTCGCGGCTTCGCCGACGACCCGTATGTCAGATGCCGTCCGCAGCAGGGCACGAAGCCCCTCGCGAAGGATGGTGTGATCGTCGACGAGCATCACGCGAATGATGCCGGGCTCCGAGCTGTTGTTCGCGGTCATGTCAGCCTCCCGTCCACTGTTCTGAACGGATGGTAAAGCGATGTCAGGCAACGCCTAGCGGGGAATAGCCGACGACGCGTGGTGGATTCCACCACGGCCGACCCACGGCACGCGGGTGGGGCGCTCCGGCGAGGTGAGCCACAGGAGCGCGATGATCGTAAGGTTGATGGGCACTCCGGGTAGCGACGCGGGAGCGCACACGATGCTCAGCACGAGCGACACGCTCGCCGCCGCCGCGACGATCGGCCGCCACGCGCTCGATCGGGCGAAGGCAGCGAGCGAGCCACACCAGAACGCGACGCCCGTCGCGAGCCATAGCACGCTGACGTCGCGCATGGTGGCGTCGTCGAAGAGCTGGGTCCCGACATGCGACACGCCGGCCGGCAAGGGGTCCGCCCACCACGGCCAGACGAACCCCACTACGTGCGCTGCCGCGTGCAGCCCGAGCAGCGTCGAGCCCAGGAGCTTCATGGCGCCACGAGGACGAGTGTCTGGCCTCGCCCGTGGCGAAGCTCGAGTGCCTCGTGACCCGTCTCGTCCATCGTCATCGCCATCGATTCCACGTTCGGGATCGAGTGCATCAAGTGACGCCGCGGCGTATTCGGATCCCCGAGCATGATCTCCGCACGATGGTCGTGCGGGTCGTAGGTGACGCCCGTGAGCACGTAACCGCGACCCATCACCTGCGCGCCGAATTGCGGGTCGTCCACCTCGAGCGTAGCAGGCCGGCCGCGGTTCCGACGCGTGAACCCGTCGAGCGCCTCCATCCAGTCGCGCGGGCGTCCCGACGTCGCCGTGCCGGATATGCGGAGCCAGAATTCGAGTGACTCTGCCGGCGGCGGTGGCGGCGCCGCGAGCACTGCCTGGGGCGCGGCATGCATCACGCTCGACGCGACACTGCCGATGAAAAGCCGCTCGAGCAGCCGCGGTCCGTGCGTCCCGACCGCCACCACGTCCGCGTCGAGTGTCGACGCGGCCGCGACGATGCCGCCCACTGCGTCCGCCGTGTGCAGCTGCGTTTCGATGGTGACGTCAGTTGGCATGTAGGGCCGCAGCTCGGCGCGGAGCCGCTCGAACATCGTCTGGACGGCTGTCGCCGGATCGCGGCCTAGCGAATCGCGGAGCGGCGCGTCGCCCAGGAGCGGCGACAACAGGTGCAGCAGCGTGAGCGTGCCGCCGTCCGCGAGCAGAAGGAGCGCCGCCTGTGCCGCGCGAATGCTGGCGGGCGCGAAATCGACGGCCACGACAATGTTTCGCGGCAGCGAAGTGAAGCCCGGCGGCACCGAGAGCACCGGGCAAGTCGACTCCCGAAGCACCTGGACCGCACGCTCGCCAGCGATGACGCGGTTGAGGCGCTGATGCGGTGCCGCTCCCACGACGATGAGTGACGCACCGCGCGCGCGCGCGACCTCCGCGACCTCGAACGCGACGCCACCGAACCGGGCGTGGATCGGCACCGGCGCGGCGTCGCCAGAGAACCGCGACACGTACTCGCGGACGGCGTCGATGCGGAGGTTTCGGCGCGTGTCCTCGATGCCGGGGAGGTAGATGGGTGTTCCCCCGAGCGCCACGGAGTAGATGGCTTGCGGCTCCAGGACGGTCACGATCTCGAGCGGAAGCCCGAGCCGGTCCGCGAGCAGGCGGGCGGCGATGATGGGCGCGCCGCTCTTGCCGCTCCCGTCGCACGCGAGGAGAATGGGCCCGCCCCGAGCCGGGTTCCTGCTGACGGCGGTGGCCCCGGGTGCGACCTTGGCCGTCGGCAACGGCGTTTCGTGTAAGGTGGTCGACATCGGCATCGCTCAGGCGTAAAGGACACCTGTACGGTACCGTTCGCGATCTACCTCCGGCGTCGGGCAGGGAGTGGAACCCGCGTCAGCGGGAGGCGGACAGCTGTGCGTCCGCCTGTCCGGACATCGGCGACAAGCGATTCCCGCCCTGTCGGGGTGAGCCCGCCAGCGCGTTCAGTCTTGGCGCTCCGGCGGGATCACGAGTACCGAGCACCGCCCGTCGCGCACGACCTGTGTCGTCACGCTGCCGAGGATCCAGCGCTCGAACCGCTCGTGACGGAGGCTGCCGATGGAAACGAGGTCGGCTCGCTGCTCCGTCGCGAACGCGAGGAGCTCCGACGCCACCGGCCCGTTGCGAACCGTCGGCACCACGGTCACTCCGGGCGGCGCGCCGAGCTCGCGAACGAGCTGCTCGAACGCCGACGTTACGCCGAGCCGATGCACCAGGGCCTCGCCCGCGGTGTCCTCCCGCGAGGCGTCACCCGCGCGCGCGTTCACGTACACGAGGTGCAGCGTCGTTGGCGCAGTCGGGGACGGTGGCGCGAGTACATCGAGCGCGGCGCGGGCCGCGCGAACACTCGCCGGTCCGAAGTCCACGCCCACCACTCCGGTGCTCGGCAGCCCACGCAGTCCCGGCACGACGCCGAGCACGGCCACGCGGGCGCGGCGAGCCACCGAGAGGGTGGTCTCGTCGCGGAGCACCCGGTCGACTGCGCCGTGACGACGGATCCCCATGACGATGAGCGCGGGGTGGTGCGCCCCCGCGTACCGCAGGATCTCGCTCGCCGGCGTGCCGACCGCGATGTGCACCGGCCAATCGTTAGGTTCGCCGAGGATCTCTGCGAACTGCTCGCGGCGCGCGCGGACGTCTTCGGCGTAGGGGGCGTCGCCGATGAGCTCACGGGCCGCAGCGAACGCCGAGGGGAGCGGCGTGGGCAACGCGGCGTTCGAGATGTCGAGCACCTGCACGACCGACACGGTTGCCGCATAGCGCCGTGCCAGCGCGTGTGCGACGATCGCCGGGGCGGCACTGTCCGGACTGCCCGTGACCGCCACGAGTATGTGGTTCCCCTGCAGGCGCTCACCTAACGACATACCAGCCTCGCCGTGACGGGTGGCGTCCGTGGCTGGCACCGCAGTGTGCCGTCGGGACGCGAGAGATCGAGGAGTGCGTGGACGCGGTCACCCAGGGTGGCCCGCACGCGCAGAACAAATATGGCGATCGGGCGACGGGGTATGCCCGGCGACCGCTGCAGGAAGGTCCGTCGACCCCTCACAGGCGGCTCGTCGCGCAACGGTGTCGACGATCACGGACACCTCACTGCGCCGTGTAACCGCCGTCCGCCAGGTACGCGGCACCCGTGAGAAACGACGCTTCGTCCGACGCCAGGTACGCGACGAGTCCGGCCACCTCGTCCGAGTCGCCAAGCCGGCCGATGGGATGGAGTGGCAGCACTGCGTCCTCAATCCCGCCGATCAGCGGCGTCCGAATGAACGCCGGGTTCACGCTCACGACCCGTATCCGGAACGGGGCGAGCTCGATCGCGACCGACTTGGTGAACCCCACAATGCCGTGCTTGGCCGTGGTGTACGCCGGCGCACCATTGAAGCCCACCAGGCCGAGCACAGACGACATGTTGATGATCACACCGCCGCGCGCCCGCGCCTTCATGACGCGGGCCGCGTGCTTCACGCCGTAGAACACACCATCGAGGTTGATGCGCATGACACGCTGCCAGGCGTCCGCGTTCATCTCGTCGATCGGCGTCGGTTGTTCGCCGACGCCGGCGTTGTTCACCATAACGTCCAGCCCGCCAAGCTCCTCTACCGTCCGGTCGATGAGCGATTGGACTGCTTCCTCCTTCGCGACGTCGGTTTCGACGGCAATCGCGATGCTTCCGGCTTCCCGCAACTCCGCGGCGAGCGCCCGCGCGGCGTCGGCGTTCAGGTCGCCCACCGCGACCGCCGCACCCTCGCGGGCCAGCCGACGGGCGATGGCGGCACCGATCCCGCTGGCGCTACCCGTGACTACGGCAGTGCGTCCGCGAAAACGCTGCGCGAGCTCCATGATGAATCCTCCGGGTGCCAGGTCGTGGGTGTGCCGCCAGGTTCCGGCGACGTACTTCGGCAAGCCTGAAGCCGCCGGTGGACGTCGGGGCAATACCTACCGAACTTCCGCCGGCACCCGACATGCGCGAACCGCTCGCGGCTGTACACTCATATGTAGACAGATCCCGATAGAGGAGGGCCCGATGACCACCCCCACTCAGGTCTCGTTCCGCGACCTCGACGCGACGGAGTCCAATCGCCTGCTCATGCGCAATCACGTGGGCCGAATCGCGTACAGCTTCCGCGATCGCGTGGACATCGAGCCCATCAGCTACATCTACGCCGATGGCCGGATCTACATCCGGACGGCGCCCGGCTCGAAGTTGACGACGCTCTCGCACGCGCCGTGGGTCGCGTTCGAGGTGGACGAGGTCACCGGGCCCCACGACTGGCGGAGCGTCGTCGTCCACGGGACCGTCTATGTGCTGGAGGACCGCGGCTCCGAGGTCGCGCGCGAGTCCTATCGGCGGGCCGTGGGTCATCTTCGCACACTGATGCCGCAGGCGTTCGGTGACAGCGACCCGACGCCGGAGCGAACCGTCGTGATGCAGCTCCACCCGGACACCATCACGGGTCGGGAAGCACGTCCGGTGGTCGCCGACCGCGAGGCACCCACCACGACGCTGCGCGAGGCGCCCTCCGGCGACGCCGTCCCGCGCGACGCCCGGCGCCCAGCCTCCCGCTGAGCCCTTCTGCACGACCCTCGGGCAGGTGTGCCGCTCGCGTCAGACCGGGCGCGCGCGCATTACATTCGCCATCATGGCGCACGTCCATCGTGAGTGGCTGGGCGCACCTCGTGTGCCCACCACGCAGGCAACCGAAGCGATGTTCGAGGCGATCCTTGCGATCGCCGCGGACGCGATCATTACCGTCGACGCCGCGCAGTGCATCACGCACTTCAACGAGGGCGCCCGAGCGATCTTCGGGTACGACGCCTCGGAGGTGATTGGACAGCCGCTCGACGTGCTGCTCCCGGAACGGGTCCGTGCCGCACACGGGGCCCATATCGCGCGCTTCGCCGAGGCCCCCGAGCCGTCACGTCGCATGGGCGACCGCCGCGAGATCTTCGGACGACGCAAAGGTGGTGAGGAATTCCCAGCCGAGGCGTCGATCTCGAAGCTGCAAACGTCAGCCGGGTGGGTGTTCACCGTCGTCTTACGTGACGTCACCGACCGGAAGCGCGCCGAGCAGGATGAGCGCTTTCTCGCCGAGGCCGGGGCGTTGCTCGCCGGTTCGCTCGACCTCGAGACGACACTCAGTACCATCGTGCAGCTTCCCGTGCCCCGGCTCGGTGACCTCGTGGTCATCGATTTCGACGACGACCAGGAAGGAGCGCGCCGGGTGGTGACGCCCGTGCGCGACGGCGAGCGCGCGCGGATTGTCGCCGACCTCGCGGGCCGGCGCGCACCGTTGTGGCGATGGGGGGCGGAGTCGGGCGAGGTTGCGCGCGAGGCGCTCGACGAAGTCGTGAACGACGTCACGCCCGAGTGGCTGGCGTCGGCAACCGCACAACCCGACGACGCGGAGGCCATCGAACGGCTCGGCGTGCGGGCGCTGCTCATCGCTCGGATCGTGACCCGTGGTCGCCTGATCGGAACCCTGACCCTGTTGTCCATCGATCCACGACGTCGGTACGACGACGTCGATCTCGCCCTCGCGCGCAAGGTCGCCGCGCGCGGCGGACTCGCCGCGGACAACGCGCGACTCTATCAGATGTCGCAACGGCTCAGCCGCGCACGCGACGAGATCCTCGGCATTGTCTCGCACGACCTGCGCAATCCACTCAGCGCCGTCACGATGTGTGCGCGGGTACTCCTCGCGGATCCGCCCGATAACGATACCGAGCGCCGTGAGCTGCTGAGCGCGATCGACGAGTCGGCGGAGTGGATGAACCGGCTGATCCAGGATCTGCTCGACGTGACGAGCATCGAGGGCGGGCGGCTCTCCCTCGAACGCGGGCCGACGGACGTGGTTCGCGTCGTCGAGCAGGCAGCCGGCATGTTCACGAACATGGCACGCGACCGCGGCGTCGTACTCGCGATCGACATTCCCGAACCGCCACCTCCCGTGTACGCGGACGGCGAGCGACTCGTGCAGGTCCTCACAAACCTCCTCGGGAATGCGCTCAAGTTTACCGGCGCCGGTGGCCGCGTCACCGTGCGCGTCGAATGCGACGCGACTGCCGTCCGCATTGCGGTGATCGATACGGGCGCCGGCATTCCGGCCGAGCACCTGCCACACCTCTTCGACCGTTACTGGCAGGCCCGCCGCGGAGCGAAACAGCGTGGCACGGGGCTGGGTCTCGCCATCGCGCGTGGCATCGTCGAGGCGCATCACGGCACCATCAGCGTGGCGAGCACGCCGGGCGAGGGAAGCACCTTCGTCGTGCGGTTGCCCGTCAGGACGAGCGGGCCCTCGGACGAGCGAACGTCCTCGCCGTGAACAGCAACGGCCGCAGTCATCAGTTCCCAGTCATCCAGTCATGAGTTTCGAGTACGTACTCATAACTCAGGACTGGATGACTCAGAACTGATGACTGCTGACTCAGTACTGAAAACTGACGACTGCCCATCTTGGCCTCCGCGCCCGTCGTGCCGGCTGCCAAGCCGTGAATCCTCCGTGTGCCGGATGCCAAAGCCGTTTACAAGACGGCTCTGCTAATGTCCGAACGAGCGGTTCCCCATCTCAGCCCGTCGATTCCTGATAGCTGTCATCGCTGGCCGGGTTGACAATGTACCTTATAAGGAGTATTTTCCAGCACACACTGCCGTACCACCTTCCACCGTGGCGACCACGTGCAGGCGCGAGAGCCGGAAACGACCAGACGCACCTGGCGGTTCGAGACGGTGGAGACGCTGGAGCGGGAGATCTACCTGCTCCTGCAGCACGTCTCGGGCGAGCTCATTCACGAGCTCTCGACATTACTCAAGCCGGCCGGCATCACGCCGGAGCAGTATCACGTGCTGCGCGTCCTCCGGGATGCCGGGGCGGGCGGGCTGGCATGCACGGCGCTCGGGGAGCGCCTGGTCAGCGGCGATCCGGACGTCACGCGGCTGCTCGACCGGCTGGAGAAGCAGGGCTGGGCGAGCCGCGCCCGCGAATCGAGCGACCGCCGCGTGGTGACGGC
>DASURJ010000850.1:0-3789 GCA_036280115.1 Gemmatimonadaceae bacterium | reverse complement strand
GTTCACGCGCGCCGGGAGCGGGCGTCATGCAAGTTCTGGCTCGATCCCATTGAACTCGCGACGAACCATGGGATGAGCCCGCGAGACCTCGCCGCAGTGCGTCGCACTATCTTTGAGTACCGGCATCGAATGATGGAGGCGTGGCGTGAGCACTGCAGCACAGACGAATGACCACAGGGGTGATCCGCGCGCGACGGCCGTCGAAGTCACGGACGACTCGATCATCGCGCACCTCGACGACGGCCGCACCATCATCGTGCCCCTGGCGTGGTCCTGGCGCCTGTCGGACGCAACGCCAGAGCAGCGCGCTCGCTTCGAGATCTTTGGCGAGGGCACCGGCATCCATTGGCCGGACGTTGACGAGGACTTGAGCGTCCGTGGCATGCTGAACGGGACACCGGCGCGCCGGCCCCGTTGAACCTGCGGCGCCTCAGCGCACGATCTTGAAGTTGAACATGGGTGTCCCCAGCACGCCCATCAGACGTACCCAGATCGGGAGCAGCATCTCCGCGCCGCGCGCCGCGGTAATGTCGCCCAGGTCCATCACGGTGCGCCAGCCGAACCACTGCTTCAATAGCTCGGCAACACGTGCCCTCGCCGCCGCATCGTTCCCGCAGACGAAGAGGTCGTGATCGCCGCCGCCTACGCGCGCCGGGTTCACCATCACCTGGGCGTTCGTGGTGTGCAGGGTCTTCACCACTTTCGCATTCGGGAACGCCCGCTGAATCTGCTCGCCGAGCGAGTCGGTGTTGCACACCGTGAGGCTCGGCGGCATGCCGCGGGAGAAGTCGAGCGGGTTGGCGACGTCGATGAGGATCTTGCCATCGAGGTTCGCCGCGCCGGCGAGTGCCAGCGCATCGAGTGATGCTCCGCCGTGCGTGGCGTTGATGACGATCTCGCCGTGCGAGGCGGCGTCGGCGAACGACGCGACGCGGGCTTTGCCGTTCGTCTTGCGGAGCCACTCGTCGAGTGGGGCGCCCATCCCGCGCTTGCCCTCGAGCTTGTCGGGGGAGCGGGTGCCGAGGACAACGTCCTCGCCGACCGCCACGAGCTTTTCACCGAGCGTCTGCCCGACGACGCCGGAGCCGAGGATGCCGATCTTCATGGGAGTCGCGGGTTGGAGTGTCGTCGTCGATCATGACGCCAAGATAGGTACGACCTCCGGACGCTTGCCACTCGGCCATTCGGGTGAGGACCGTCCACTCCTGCGCCTCTTTGCCCGGTGATTGGCCCTCACCTGCGTGTGACACCGCTCCTGTATCACCGGCGGTGAATGGGTCTCGTCAGACGAGCTCGAAAACCACCCACGGCCCCAGCGTTAGGCCGAGCCCGATGAGTGCGCTCCACTTCGCGAACGCGGGAACCGTCGGCGGGACTGCTCTGGGCAACAGGAGCAGTGCGACTACGGTGGCTCCGCCCACAAGCCACGGCAGAGCCAGGACCCACCGCCAGCCACCCGGAACACCGATGGCCGGAACCAGGAAATGCTGCCGTGCGCCAACGAATAGCGCGAGTGCAACCGCCACGAGGAAAATCAGCCCGGTTGCGGCCGCGAGCCAGAGCACGAGCGTCGCTTGCACGCCGTCCCGGCTCCGAGCCGGTCCCGGATCGACCATCGCTCGCGTTCTCCGAGCCCGGAGGGGGAGCCAGGCAACCGGAACCAGCAGAAGGACGAATGCCGCGACGCAAACCGTCGTGGTGACGATCGGATGCCCAACGCCCGTTGCGACGGCGCGCGCGATCCAGCGACTCGGCACCACGCCGGACACGAACCTGACCGGTGGAACTGAATCGAGACAGGTCGCGTCGGCAGGGCGATCCGGGGCGTCGAAGAACTGCGCGGTCATTTGAAATCCACAGTCCGACCGGAAGTCGTGACCATACCACGGCAGGACTGCCACCTGCGCACGCGAGAGCGTGCTCGCGACGGTGCGAGCGTACGCGGGCGGCGTGCGGGGGTCGAACTCGCCAGCGAGGATCAGGGTCGGGATGTCGCTCGTCACCGGATCATCGACCGCGGGCCGGTAGCGCTCGCCGATCCAGGCGGGGCAGCGTTGTCGCAGCCACGCCGGCTCGGCTACCGCCGGCGAGTCGTTGCACAGAAACGCGAGATGCGTGGCGTAGCGCAGCTCGGCGCCGAGCTCGCGAATGAGGCGAGGCGCCAGGGCAGTAAGCAAGTCGCTCCCGTGCAGGGACAGCCCGTGGATGAGCAACGGCGCGCCGCTTATCAGCTCGCGTGCCGAGAGCAGCTCCGCCAGCCCGCGAACGAGCAGCTCCTCGTCGATCAGAAGCGTCCCGTCGGGCATCTGTTCCGAGCGGGGAAATCGCACGACGAGCGGCTCGAGACGCACGGATGCCAGCAACGAATCCAGCTCGTCCCCGAGACGCGGATAGGCCCGCCGGCACTCCGGCCGCTCGGCGCACCGCTCGACCAGCACGCGTGACGCGGCTCTTGCGGTTACCGCATCGTCGGCGAGGTAATCGGCGCCGGCAGGCACCGGACCGTTGAGATTGACGGCGCGAATTGCCTCCGGCACCTGCCGCATCGCCTCGAGCGCGATGCGGGTGCCGTACGAGCCGCCGATCAGGTTCACGCGCGGGGCGCCGAGCGCGTGGCGCAGCAGCCCGATGTCTCGCGCAGCGGCGACCGAGCTCACCGTCTCGAGGTGGTCTCCCGCATCGCCGAGGCGTTGGCGGCACGCGCTCAACTCGCGCGCGAGGACCGCCTCGGCGGCCGCGAGTCCATCGAGGAGCGGGCGCGCGGCGTTCACCTCTTCGCAGAGGCGGGGCTCCGACAGGCCGTGCGCGCGAGGCTCGACGATGATGAAGTCGCGGCGACGTCGAAGCAGGTCGATGCGCGGCGATCGTGCGAGCCTGACGGCGTCTCGCTCGATGACGGCTTCACCGGGCCCGCCGGGAATGAAGATCAGCGGGTCCGGCGCGGGGTCGGTCGTCCGGGCGTTGAGAATCGCGATCGCGATCCGGTATGTCGGGCCGTTCGAGTCGGCGTGGTCGCGCGGCACCTCGAGGTACCCAAAGCGGATGCTGTCGCGGAGCGCGAAGGGTAAGGGGAAGGGAGGCGTCGCGAACTCGATTCGTGGCGCCGGGGGCGCGCGCGGGTCGGCGGGGGGTGCTGGCACGCTGGTGTCCTGTAGGGACACCTGGGAAACGAGAAGCGCGAGTGCGAACGCGGAGTTCATGGCTCGGAGGTGGTCGCCGCGCGATCATAACGCGTCCGCGGCCACTCGAACACCTCTGAAGGGCTTGCGCAGCGGTCAGACGAACCCTTCCTCCTCGAGAATCACCTCGGTGGCCGTGATCCTATGTCGCATCCCGGAACCCCCGACGACGCGGCTCCAGGATTCTGTAACCAGGTGGAGTCGCCCGCCGCGATTCTCGAGCCGATACGAGAAGCCACCGTACATCCCGGGCACCGGGAACCACATCGGCTTCGCGGCATCGACTACCAGATCGTCGAGGCGGGGAAGACTCTTGGGTGCCGGGATACCGCCTTCGCGCGCGCGCGACCGAATGAGACCGTGGAATAGCTCACGAATACGGACCAGTTGATGTTCGTCAGGCGACAGCCGGGTGGGTCGGGTCTCGGGCGTCCCACGATCCACGTTGAGGTACATGACCGGGTTCACGTTTCCCTGGCGGAAGTAGTGCGCTACCGAACGGCCGACGTAGCGCGACCGCACCTCTTCCGGCGCGACCTGACCGGTGAACTCCCAGCGACCGGGCAGCTCTCGATGGTCGAAGTCGCGGGTCTCGTAATGTGAGCTCCCG
>DASURJ010000849.1:0-4605 GCA_036280115.1 Gemmatimonadaceae bacterium | reverse complement strand
CGCGCGAGCGATCCACGATCACTCGCGCGAGGCGAGCGAGCCCTTCGTGCCGATCAATTGCACCGCGGTGCCGGCGACGCTGCTCGAGAGCGAGCTGTTCGGCCACGTGCGCGGTGCATTCACCGGCGCGCAGGGGGATCGCCGCGGCAAGTTCGCGCTCGCCGGACGCGGCGCGATCTTTCTCGATGAGATCGGTGACACCTCGGCCGACTTCCAGACGAAGCTGCTTCGCGTGCTGCAAGAGCGGCAGTTCTACCCGGTGGGCGCCGACCGGCCGGAGCGCACGGAGGCGCGCGTGATCGCGGCGACGCACCGCGACCTCGAGGCGATGGTCGCGGCGGGACAGTTCCGCGCCGACCTGTACTATCGGCTCCGCGTGGTCGAGATCGTGGTGCCACCGCTCCGCGAGCGCGCGGGCGACTTGCCGCTGCTCGCGGCGACGCTCGCGCGTCGCGCCGCGGCCGCTGTGGGGCGGCCCGAGCCGGTGCTCGCGCCGGACGCACTGGCGGCCCTCGCGCGGCACACGTGGCCGGGCAACGTGCGCGAGCTGGAGAACTGCCTGACGCGCGCTGTCGTGGTGGCGAGCGGCGACGTGATCCGCGCCGAGCACGTCGTGCTCGGCGGCGCGGCGCCGGAGGGGCCGGCGAAGCTGGGCACGCTGGATGAGGTGGAGCGCGACCACGTGCTTCGCGTCCTCGCGGCGACGCGCGGCCACAAAGCGCGCGCCGCACAGATTCTCGGCATCTCGCGTCCGCGACTCGACCGCATTCTCGCGCGGCACGACATCGGCTCCGATGGTTGACACCATCACGCCGACGCGCACTCGCCGTTCGCTGCGCACGCAGCTCATCCTGGTCGTGCTCGTGGCCGCACTCGTGCCGCTCATGCTGCTCGCACTCTGGTTGGCGCGCGCGAGTGGGCGTGCGGGGGAGATGCTTCTCGCCGCGCGACTCGAGGCGGCCGTGTTATCGGCCGCCAACGAGGCCGGGGTCCGCTGGGTGGAATATCGCTCGTCACTACTCGACCTCGCGGACGCCGTCGACGTACGACGCGCCCTCGGCGACACTGCGGGCGTTGTATCCGCCCCTGCGGTTCTCCCTCCGGCCGTGCGCCTGGCAGTTGTCCGCGACGCGTCGGGCGCGGTGCGCTGGGCTCGCGCGGCCGACACGTCCGCCACCGGGGGCGTCTTCCGCCCACTGCTCGCGGTGTGGTCGAAACGGTCGGAGGCGGAGATCGGCAGCCTCGAGGCGGCGCTTTCGGGATCGGCCCTCGTCCGGGCGACGGGGGCCACCGGAGGCACCACTCTCGCGGCCTTCGACCGCCGGACTGGCGTGTCCCTCCTCGCGACGCCGTTCGACCCCGACCTCGCGACCAAGGCGACCTTCACCTGGAACGGTGAGCGATGGCTGGTCGCGCGCCGCGTGCTCGACGAGCCCGCGATCGAGATCGTCGCGGCGGCGCCCGTGGCGGACTACGAGGCGCCGTTCGCTGACGCGGCGCGGCGTGGCCTGATCGCGCTGCTCATCGTTGCAGCGCTGAGCACCCTCGCCGTCATCGTGCTCACGCGGCGAATCACGCGCGCGCTCGGCGACCTGGCGCTCGCTGCCGACGGCGTGTCGCGCGGGGACATGGGACGTACGGTCCCGGTGCCGAGGAGCGAAGAGCTCGGGCGACTCGCCGAGGCGTTCAACACAATGTCCGAGAGCCTGCGCCGCACGCTCGACTCGCTTGCGCGGCGCGAGTCGCTCGCGGCGGTCGGCGAGTTCGCGGCGTCGCTGTCGCACGAGGTGCGTAATCCGCTCACCGCGATGCGCCTCGACCTGCAGCGCGTGGAAGAGAAGCTCGACCCCGAGTCGCCGCTCCGCGCGCCGCTCCGGCGCGCGCTGCGCGCCGTTGACCGGCTGCAGCACACGGTGAGCGGCGCGCTCCGCGTGGCGCGCAGCGGGCAGGTCGCGCGCACGCCGGTGGACCTGCTCGTTCCGCTCGACGCGGCCCTGCACGCGAGCGAACCGGAGATGCAGGCCGCCGGTGCGCGCGTGAAAGTCGACACTGGCGATGTGCCGCTGGTTGTGCTCGGTGATGCGGCGGCCCTCGAGCAGCTCTTCCTCAACCTACTGCTCAACGCGGCGCAGGCCTTCGACGGCCCTGGCGGCGTCGTGCGCGTGCGCGCCAGCACCGATGGCGAGCACGCACGCATCGAAGTGGAGGACGCTGGGCGGGGTATGTCGTCGGAGACACTCGCCGCCGCGTTCGAGCCGTTCGTCACCACGCGGGCCCAGGGCACTGGCCTCGGCCTCGCCATCGCGCGTCGTATCGCGGCCGCACACGGCGGCGAGCTCTCGCTCGAGAGCGTGGCCGGAACCGGCACGGTGGCCGCCGTCACCATTCCGCGCGCGCCCTGAAACGTCGCCCGCGACGTATTGGTTCGTTACGCGCCGCGCCCCAGCGCGACGACGGTTCGGAGCGGCAAGTGCGTGTCAGTCAGCGAGATAAGCGGCGAGTCCACGGCGGCGTCGCGGTTGCCTGTACGGTGGGCGATCACGATCGACTCCACACCTCGCCCGTCCGTCCATGCTCGCTACAACACGCGTTTCAGGGCCGCTCGCCGCGCGGCGTCCGGCCAGCGCCGCGGCGCCTGCCGCGCCTAACGATCGTCTGCACGCGCTCGACCAGATCCGCGGTCTCGCGCTCGTCTTCATGGTCCTCGTTCACTTTCACCAGCTCGTGCGCCTGGAGAGCACCGGGTGGCAGGGCCTGATCGGCTGGGCCGTCTGGGTCGGAGTCGAGCAGAAGGCCTGGGGCGCCTTCGCGATGCTGTTCGGCGCCGGCTTCGCGCTGCTGCTCCGCCGGCTCGAGGCGCGCGGTGCCCGCGTGACGCCAATCTTCGTTCGGCGCCTCGCGGCGCTGTTCGCGATCGGTTGGCTCGTCGAGAGCGTCATCGGCTTCCACATCCTCACGACCTACGCGGTGTGCGGCGTGATCGCGCTCGCGATCCGACGCTGGTCGACACGTGCGCTGTTTCGGATGGTGATCGTCAGCGCGATGTTTCCGCCCGCGTTGAACGCGGTGATGGGCCTCGTCATGCACTTCACGCACCGCACCTTCCCGCTTCTCGAGCGGTGGTGGTGGCTCGTGCCCGACGAGAGCCTTCCGCTTCTCCTCCTGGGATTTCTCGCGGTGCGCGTGGGTGTGGTCGACGATCCGCTCCGACATGTGCGACTCATTCGGGGCTGGATGCTGTTCGGTTTCGCGGCGTGGGCTGTGTCGTGGCTCGTGCTCTTCCACGTGCCCCGTCCACCCCAGTACCTCATGGGCGCCTACTGGGCGGAGCGGACGCTCATTGGGCTGGTGAAGGATCAATGGCTCTGTATCACGTACGTCGGGGGCGCGCTGCTGCTCCTCGCGAAGCGTCCCGGCCTTGCTGCACGGATGCGTCCCATAGGCGCGGCGGGCCGCCTGGCGCTCACGAACTACGTGTTGCAGGCTGTGACGATCTGGTATCTCGCGAAACCGCTCGGCATCAAGCTGCACGAGGCCGAGTATGTCGCGGCGTGGCTCGTGTTGGTCGCTGTCATCGTTCCATTCAGCACCCTGTGGCTGGCCCGCTTCCGCTTCGGCCCGCTCGAGTGGCTCTGGCGCATGTTCACGTACGCCAAGCGAGAGCCGCTACGCCGCGCCGACGACGGGCCGGTCGCGCTCGCGGTGGCGTCGTGACGACGGAGGGAGGGGAGAGCTCGACCTTGCGGTCATCGCGTGCCGGGCCTACAGGTTGGTGGTTATGGAACTCCACGGCGATCTTCATAGGCAAGCTCGCGGGGACGGGCCTGGTGGCAGCGTCGGAGCGGTGGCGCGAGGCGCGCGCCGCCGCGGCGACACGAGCACGCGGTCTCTCGCGGCCGTGCTCCTGGTTGGCCTTACCGGAATCGCCTGTGGGCCGCGTGAACCCGCGAAGTCGATGCCTTCGCGTCCGCCTTCGGTGGCAGTCCTTACTCTGGCGCGACCCGGCGGCGACGATCCGGCGACCGAGCTGACAGCCGGTGTGGCTCTCGAGGTCGTGCACCATCTCGTCCGCGATCCGCGGGTTCTGGTGCGCTCTCCGGCGGACCCACGCACGCGACCGCTCGAGCGCAAGGCCGAGGTGGCGGAGCGCACCGATGCCGACCTGGTCGTCTGGGTTGGGGCCGGCACTCGCGACGGCGCCCCGATCGTGTCGTGGCGTGCCGATTCGCTACGCGGCAGTTGGACGGGCGCGGGCCGAATTCTCGGAGTGTCCGGCGACCTGCGGGGCGTTCCCGCAGAGATTGCCGGGGCGATCCGGGCGACGCTGCCTAACGTCGACAGCGCCGCGCGGGCTGACTCGGCCGCGTGGCCTGCCGTCGCCGACCCAGCCGCCTACATCCGCTTTCTCCGCGTGCTGGGGAAGACGTCAGCAGGGGGCCTGGACGAGGCCGCTCGCGCGGCCCTCTTCGACTCGCTTCCCGAAGCGCTGCGCAGTCATCCGCCGGCTGCGGTCGAAGTCGGCGCTGCGCTCCTCGACCTGGCGGGACGGGTAGGAGGCGCGGGGCCCCACTACGACCGCGCCGGAGAAGCCATTCAGCACGCGTT
>DASURJ010000848.1:0-4830 GCA_036280115.1 Gemmatimonadaceae bacterium | reverse complement strand
GTGGAGTCCGGGCCCCTATGACCACCGCAGAGCTGCCGTTCGACCTCATCGACGCCAAGCTCGCCGCGCCGTCGGTCCGGGCCGACAGCGTGGCGAGGACGGAGCTCGTGGACCGGCTGCGCACGTCGCCGATCCGGGCCGTCAGCGTGGTCGCGCCGGCCGGCTCGGGGAAAACGACGCTGATCGCTCAATGGGTCGAGCGGGACCCGCGCCCGTTAGCCTCGGTCGCCCTTGACGAGCGCGACAACGATCCGATCGTCCTGCTGCGGTACGTGGCCGCCGCGCTCAACCGGGTCGAGCCGATCGCGCCGTCCGTCTTCGAGGCACTCTCGGGCCCGGGAAGATCGGTCTGGTCGAGCTGCGTCCCGCGAGTCGGCGGAGCGCTCTCGGCACTGAGAACGCCGGCGGTTCTCGTGCTCGACGACCTGCATTTCCTGTCGAATCCGACGTGCCTCGACGTGGTCGCGGTGCTTCTGGAGCACGTCCCGGAGGGATCGCAGATGGTGGTGGTCACCAGAGAGGAACCACAGCTGCCGCTTGCGCGCCTGCGCGTGCAGCGGCGCCTGCTCGAGATCGGGTCAGGCGACCTCCGCATGAACGAGCAACAGGCCGGGGCGCTGCTGCGTGGGGCCGGGGTCGAGCTCGAGCCATCCGAGGTGGCCGAGCTGACACGCCGGACGGAGGGATGGGCGGCGGGGCTGTACCTGGCGGCGCTCTCGCTCCACGCTGGTGCCGCGGACGCGTCGGGCGCCCAGGCCTTCACCGGCGACGACCGCTTCGTGGCGGATTACCTGCGGCTCGAGCTGCTGTCGCGGATGACCGACGAGCAAGTCAGTTTCCTCACGCGCACCTCGGTGCTCGACCGAATGTGCGGCGGTCTGTGCGATGCGCTGTTGGATCGAAGCGATTCCGCCGCCGTGTTGGATGAGCTCGAGCGCTTGAACCGCTTCGTCATCCCGCTCGATCGGCGGCGGCAGTGGTATCGCTACCACCATCTGTTCCGCGCCCTGCTTCGCTCCGAGCTGGAGCATCTAGAGGCGCCGCTCGTGCCCGAGCTCAACCGGCGAGCGATGGCGTGGTGTGCGGGCAACGGGTTGCCGGCGGCGGCGATCCAGTACGGCCACGACGCTGGCGAAGTGGACGCCGTCGCAGAGCTCGTCGAAGCCAACACCTTGGCGGTGTACTGGGAAGGGCAGAACGCCACGCTCGACGAATGGCTCGGGTGGTGCGACAGGGACGACATCCTGGATCGCCATCCGGCGCTGGCGGTCAACGGCGCGGTCGCGCACGCGCTGTCCGGGCGAGCGGTAAACGCCGTCCGCTGGCTCCGCGCGGCCGAGCGCGGACGCCCGCCGGACACCGTGCTCGCCGATGGGACGGCTTCGATCGAGCCGTGGGTCGCACTCGCGCGAGCCGTCATCGCACCGGCCGGGATCGCCGGCATGCTGGCCGACGCGGAGCTGGCGGTGGCGCAGCTTCATCCCCGTAGCCAATGGCGGCCGACGGCCCTGCTCAGCCTCGGCGTTGCGCACGTGCTCCAGGGGAACGTGGACATGGCACATGCAGCCCTCGCGGATGCAGTGGCGGTGGCCGCGGCGGTTGGGGACGCCGACACCGGATTCCTGGCTTTGGGCGAACGCGCCGTGATCTCCATGGAACAGGGCGCCTGGGAGGACGCCGCCTCCCACGCGCGGCGAGCGCAGGAGCTCGTCGAGCAGACCGGGCTGGGCGACTATGTCACCAGCGCGATCGTCGCGGTCGCCTGCGCCAGGGTCGCCGTTCACGCCGGGAACCCGGACGAGGCGCGAGCGAACGCCGCGCAGGTCCATCGCCTCCGGCCGCTTCTCACGAGCGCGCTGCCGTGGTACTCCGCGCGGGTCATCCTCGAGCTCGCACGTGTCCATCTCGCACTACGCGAAACGGAGGTCGCGGGAACGTTGCTTTCGGAGGTCGACGAGATCCTGTCTCAGCGCCCCGGACTAGGCGCGCTGCCCGAGCGAGCACGCGAACTCCGCAAGCGCGTGGATGCAACCACGACAGCCGGCGGCAAGTGGGCGCTGAGCCTGACCGCAGCCGAACTGAGACTGCTTCCGCTGCTGGCCACGCACCTGTCCTTCCCCCAGATCGGCGAGCGACTGTTTCTCTCGAAGACCACCGTCAAGACGCAAGCCATCTCGATCTACCGCAAATTCGGCGTCTCATCCCGTGCCGAAGCGATCGATCGTGCAGTTCAGCTCGGTCTCATAGACGACGCGCTGCATTCCGGATTCCTCCAATCGGGATGATGCATACCGACGCGGCGTCAGCGATAAGTGTCTCGCGGCATGGACGACTACCGAGACCGCCTGCGAAAACTCGCCGTCCGTGACGACGCCCTCGTCGCGGACCTTCTCGTCAATGAGGCGAGCATCACCGAGGCCTGCCGCCTCGACGCCAAGACCCACGCCCTAGTACGACTCACAGCGACCGTCGCGGTGGAGGCATGCTCATCCTCATACCAGCACGCGGTCGACCGCGCCCTGGCCGCCGGAGCGACTAGAGACGAGATCGCCGGCACGCTCATGGCGGTCGTGTCACTCACCGGCGTGCCCCGGGCGGTCACGGCCGCACCCAAGCTCGCACTCGCACTCGGGTACGACGTCGAGGCCGCGCTCGAGAAGCTCGACCCCTAGCGCGCCGCGTCGCGGGTGCTCGTGTCGTTGGCGGCGTGGTGCTTCCTGGAGGGGACGTTCCAGCTTGAGCAACTGCCGTTGGAGCACATCCCGGACAGCCTCGGGTACTACCGACTGCCGCAGCTGTGGTTTCTGCGGTGGGCACATCAGGCGGATCCGCTGCTCCGCCTCAGGGCTCGAGGGGGTCGCTCGGGGCGTCGGGCCAGTCGGCGTCGGCGGCTGGCCGCATGCCGCGCCGCCGATCTCGCACGCTTTGGACGGCGACCAGCGCGACGACGATCACGATTGGAGTGAGATAGAGCAGTGAGGCCGCCCAGTGCCCCGCGTGGGCGAGCGGCGGCGCGATCGATGCGATCACTCGAGATCACCACGTCTTTGGATGAGGGGCCAACCGGCACGGGATCGAACTGGGCTCGTGTTCACCGTCTCGGGTCGTGGGCGTCGTCGGGCACGGCCGGCGTAATCACGGGCTCAGCTGTCTGACGCGGCGCACATGCTGTCCGGCGCCGCGCTCGTTGGCGCTGCTGACGATCGCGCGCGACCGACCGACCGGCTGTTGGACGGTCAGGCTCGGCGCGCGGAGATCGTCAGCGCCGGGCGAATGGCCTCGGTGCCTGCGACGGGGCGATCAGTTCGCGACCGGCTGCGCTGTCGTCGCCTCGTCTGGCTCTCGGAGCTGCCGCACACCGACGGTCCCGACGCTCGCGCACAAGCAGAGGCCGGCGCCAATGAGCAGCGGCGGATACTCGAGGAAGGCGAGCACGCCGAACACGCCGATCGGCATCAGCAGCGCGACCCAGTACGGGAGGATGCCCGCGCGGTGGAGTCCGACGCTGGTCACGACGAGTCCGGTCATGAGCAACAGGAAGACGGCGGTGGTCGGGATCAGGATCGCGCTGTTCGCCAGTGCGTCGTCGATGTAGGTCTGCATCGTTGACGTGTCCAGATTCGAGCTCGAGCCGGCGACATAGGTCATGAAGTCCATGCCGTCGAACGCGCCCCAGGATACAAAGCCCATGGCCGCGAGAATTAGCCCCCAGAAGGCCGCCTTGGGATGAGTGCGCCGCACCAGCCGGGTCAGCCCGATAACCGCCGGGAGCAGGGCGACCCCGCCGAGGAAGAACAGCGTGTGGGCAACGTAGAACTGGGTCGTGTGGTCGTGCGCGGCCTGGTAGTACTGCGTCCCGTTCTCGGCCGCGTGCGGGGGATGGATGATCGTCGCGGCAAGGACGATGAGTGGGGCGACGACCATGATGACGCCGAAGCCGACCCGTTCGGTGTGCTCGTAACTACGAGCGGCAGCGCTTGTGGGCTGAACTGTCTGGACGGCCATTAGCGGCCTCCTTTCTGCATAGAGGTATCGCGGCCGACGAGGCCCGACGCGGATCAACGTCCAAACCCACGCCGTCTCCGTTGACGAGGCCGGGCCAGCCGATCGAGAGGTTCGTGTCTGTGCACCGCTCGTTGCGGTATCGATTCGAGGAGCGACCGTAATTGGATGCGAGCGCGTTGTCTTCACCCGTCGTGCGATTTCCCCCGGGTGAGACGGTGTGGCACCGCCGCCGCCTAGCCGGACGCGATCAGGCCCAGGTCGCGAGCCCGCTCGAGGACCTCGTCACGGGAGGCACTGTCGAGCTTGCGGTAGATCGATTTCGTGTGTGAGTGGATCGTGCTGTAGGCGACGAAGAGCATGGCCGCGACCTCGTGTTTGGTCAGTCCTTCGCCGAGGAGCCGGAGCACCTCGAGCTCTCGCTCAGTGAGCACGCTGCCCGGGCTGGCTCGGGCCTGTGCCGTTGCCAGTTTTCGCGCCACGTCGCCGACGCGCTGGGTCAGCATCCCCGGGTCAGGGCAGTGCTCGATGGCGGCGGCCGCCTCCGCGAGCATCGCGCGCGCCTCGGTGCGCGCTCCGCGGGCTCTCCGGACGAGAGCGCCGTCGAGCAGCGCGTCCGCCAGCACCATCGAATCCGCGTGGCCCCGCAGCTGCTCGAGGCCCAGGCCGATCGCGGCATCGGCGGACTGCAACTCCCCGCGCCGGGCAAGCAGCGCGCCGACCAGCACGTGGTAACCGCCGACGTGGGGCAGGTCCGCGATGCCGTGCGTGCGCGCCAGCTCGAGCGCTTCGCCGATCGAGCGCTCGGCCTCGGCGAGGTCGCCGGCG
>DASURJ010000847.1:0-2949 GCA_036280115.1 Gemmatimonadaceae bacterium | reverse complement strand
GCCGTCCGTGCCGAAGCCGGCCGCCACATCATCGTTCACGCCGAGGACGACCGGAACCTGGCGCTGATGGTCGAGGACACCGCCGCGGGCGGCTGGGGGCTCGACGGCGTCTGGGCTGACGACTTCCACCACGTGCTCCGCGTGATGACGGCTGGTGACACGCACGGCTACTACCAGGACTTCGCGGGACACACCCGTGAGCTCGCCACCTGCGTCGAAGACGGATGGCTCTACTCCGGCGAGCACTCCGAGTACATGAACCATCCTCGCGGCACGAATGCGACCCGCATCCCGATGCAGCGCTTCGTCGTGTGCCTCCAGAACCACGACCAGATCGGGAATCGGGCCATGGGTGATCGCCTGCATCACAAGGTCCCGCCCGAGGTATGGCGCGCGATGAGTGTGGTCCTCCTCACGGTGCCGATGACGCCGCTGCTGTTCATGGGACAGGAGTGGGCGGCCTCGACGCCGTTTCAGTACTTCACGGATCTGGAACCCGAGCTCGGTCGCGCCGTCACCGCGGGACGCCGGAGCGAGTTCAAGGCCTTCCCCGAATTCGCGAGTCCGGATGCGAGCCGCCGCATTCCGGATCCCCAGGCGGAACGCACGTTCCTCAACAGCAAACTTCACTGGGACGAGCGCTCCACAGGCGAACACGGACGGACACTGGCCCTCTACCGGGCCCTTCTGAGCCTCCGGCGCGAGCACACGGCGCTCGCGGGCAGCGACGAAACCCACGGCACGGCGGTCTCACCCGATGACGAGAGCCTCGTGATGCGCCGAAGCGAGAACGGCGAGACGTTCTGGGTCGCCGCGAGGTTCAAATCGGGTGGCACGGTGGACGTCGCCGAAGCGGCGGCGGTGATCCGTGCCGGGACGTTGAGCGAGGAGCTCGAGGTCGTGCTCGACACGGAGCACGGCGAGTTCGCGGCCGACCCGATGGCGATCGACGTGGATGGACCGCTCGTCCGGTTCACGCGACCCGGCGCAATCATATTGAAGGAGCGATGAACAACCTGCGATCCACACCGCCGCGCTACCTGCCGATCTCGACCTATCGGCTGCAGGTACACCGCGGCTTTCCGCTGCACGATGCGGCTCGCGTCGTCCCCTACCTGTCGGGACTCGGGATCGGCGCCTGTTACACCGCGCCGTATTTCACTGCGGCGGCCGGCAGCACGCACGGGTACGACGTCTCCAACCACAATGAGATCAATCCGGAGCTTGGCGGTGCAGCGAGTCACGGCCAATTCATCGCCGCGCTGAAAGCGCACGGTCTCGGCCACATTGTCGATTTCGTCCCGAATCACATGGGCGTCAGCGGCACGGGCAATCTCTGGTGGCGCGACGTGCTCGAGAACGGGCCCAGCTCTCCGACCGCGAGATTCTTCGACATCGACTGGGCACCGACGAAGGCGGAACTGCACGCCAAGCTCCTGCTGCCGATCCTGGGCGACCAGTACGGCCGCGTCCTCGAGCGCGGCGAGTTGCAGTTGCAGTTCCAGGATGGCGTCCTCGTCCTGCGGTACTTCGAGCACGAGCTGCCGATCAATCCGCGCCAGGCGCCGCGAGTGTACCGGCTCGCCGTGGAACCACTCACCGCGGAACTCGGGCCGGACAATCCTCACTTGTATGAGTTCCTGAGCATCGTCGCCTCCCTCGAGAACATGCCGGCCTACACCGAGCAGGATCCCGCCCGGATCGCCGAGCGCCAGCGCGAGAAGGAGGTCGCGCGGAAGCGGCTGTCGCGGCTGGTGCAGGAGGCGCCCGTCGTCGGCAAGCACATCAACGACGCCGTCGCCATCGTGAACGGCACGCCGGGCGTCCCGGAATCGTTCGACGCGCTGCACGCGCTCCTGGAGTCGCAGGCGTATCGCCTCTCGTACTGGCGAACGGCGTCGCATGAGATCAACTATCGCCGCTTCTTCGACGTGAATACGCTGGCGGGCTTGCGGGTCGAGGAGCCGGACGTCTTCGAGGCCACGCACGGACTGCTCGGCCGGCTGCTCGCCGATGACAGCGTGCAGGGGGTCCGCGTCGATCATCCCGATGGCCTGTTCAATCCGAAGCGTTACTTCGAGATGCTGCAGGAACTCGCCCGCCGCTCACTCAACGGAACGGTGGGGGCCGGCGAGGGCTCGATGCTGTATGTGGTCGCCGAGAAGATCCTCTCGGCGGGTGAGGAGCTCCCGACCTCGTGGCAGATCCACGGCACTACCGGCTACGACTTCCTGAACGACCTGAACGGCGTGTTCATCGACGCGTCGCAGGCGCGTCGTGTCCGTCGCGTTTATACGAAGCTCACCGGTCGGAGCGAGCCGTTCGACGACGTGCTCTATGACGCCAAGCAGCTGATCATGACGACGGCGATGTCGAGCGAGCTGAACGTGCTCGCCCACATGCTCGACCGGATCGCCGAGAGCAATCGGCGCTCGCGTGACTTCACGCTCGACAGCCTGCGCGACGTCATCCGCGAGGTGGTCGCTTGCTTCCCGGTGTACCGGACCTATGTCACCGAGGAGGGCTGGGCTCCCGCCGACCGCTCGGTGGTCGAACGCGCGATCGTGCGCGCACGCCGCCGCAACCCGGCGATGGAAGCGTCGCTCTTCGACTTCTTCCGCGAGGTCGTGCTGCCGCGCGACCCCGGCGACACGCCGCCGGCCAGCGAAGGGGAACGACGCGGCGGCTACCCGCCCGCCGACAGCAATGAAGTCAAGGCGCGCCTGCGCTTCGCGATGAAACTGCAGCAGTACACCGGGCCGGTGCAGGCGAAAGGACTCGAAGATACGGCCTTCTATCGATACAACGTGCTGTTGTCGGTGAACGAGGTCGGCGGTGATCCGGCACGGATCGGCCGCCCGGTCGAGGAGTTCCATCGGCAGAACACCCATCGGGCGCAGCAGTGGCCGTTCGACATGCTCACCACGTCCACTCACGACACGAAGATGG
>DASURJ010000846.1:0-6845 GCA_036280115.1 Gemmatimonadaceae bacterium | reverse complement strand
GACCTGCGCAAGGAGTTCGTGCGCAAGGACCGTCGCCAGGGGCGCAGGAGCGTCGCTGCGCTCGCCGACGTCTCGCTCGAGGTCGCGCGCGGCGAGACGTTAGGCATCGTGGGTGAATCCGGGTGCGGAAAGACCACGCTCGGCCGCTGCATCCTGCGCCTCATCGAGCCGACCTCGGGCCAGATCCACTTCGACGGTATCGACGTCCGCGCGCTCGATAAGGCGTCGCTGCGCCGGCTCAGGCGCCGGATCCAGATCATCTTCCAGGACCCGTTCTCCTCGCTGAACCCGCGCATGACGGTGGGCGCAATCGTGCGCGAGGGGCTCACGATCCACCGCCTCGCTTCGGGCGCGGAGGCGGACACGCGGGTGCGGCAGCTCCTCGACGAGGTTGGCCTCCGCCCCGAATACGCATCGCGCTACCCGCACGAGTTCTCTGGTGGGCAGCGCCAGCGCATTGGCATCGCGCGCGCGCTCGCGGTGGAGCCCGAGCTCATCGTGTGCGACGAGCCGGTGTCCGCGCTCGACGTGTCCGTGCAGGCTCAGGTGATCAACCTGCTTCAGGACCTGCAGCGCGACCGTGGCCTGACCTACCTGTTCATCGCCCATGACCTGTCGGTTGTCGAGCACATCGCCACCCGCGTAACCGTGATGTACCTGGGGAAGATCGTCGAGCTCGCCTCGGCAGCGGACCTGTATCGCGAGCCGCTCATGCCGTACACTCAGGCTCTGCTGTCCGCGGTCCCGGTGCCCGACCCTTCGGCGTCACGCGAGCGCATCGTGCTGACGGGTGACGTTCCGTCGCCCGCGAATCCACCGTCGGGGTGCGTCTTTCACCCGCGCTGCCCGCACCCGGCCAGGGACGCTGCCTGCACCGCCATCGTCCCGCCGCTCGAAGAGAAGGCACCCGGCCACTGGGCGGCGTGTATCAAGCAACCACCGACGTCCGTGCCCTGGCACGCCCAGCAGCAGGCCGGGGCGACGCGCCAACCAGAACGCCACCTGCCCCTGGCGGCCATCAATCATGGTCTCTCGTCCTGACGTTCTCCGCGACCGTCGCGCCTCCCGCCACTTTCACCCGCCGAGGACCCTGTGACCTCAACCCTCCCGCCGAAGAGAGTCCAGGAAGCCGCTGTCGCCACCGATAGCCCACCCGGAGGCCCGCCGGACCGCGGGGGGTTTTTCGGGCACCCGCGCGGCCTCTCCACGCTCTTCTTCACGGAGATGTGGGAGCGGTTCTCGTTCTACGGGCTCCGCCCGCTCCTCGTGCTGTTCATGTCCGCAGCGCTCGCGGAGGGTGGATTCGGCTTCGAGCGCGGCCAGGCGTCGGCGATTGTCGGCATCTACGCGGCGTCGGTCTACCTGGCGTCGCTCCCGGGAGGCTGGATCGCGGACCGGCTCCTCGGGCTCCGGCGCGCCATTCTGCTCGGCGCGGTGCTGATCTCCGCCGGACACATCTCGATCGGCGCGTCGGCGTTTCTCGGCGGCAGGGTCCCGTTCTTCCTCGGCCTCGTGCTCATCGTCATGGGCACCGGCCTCCTCAAGCCGAACATCTCCGCGATCGTCGGTGACCTGTATCCCGAAGGCGGCGCGCGCCGCGACGCCGGCTTCTCGATCTTCTACATGGGGATCAACACCGGCGCGTTCTTTGGGCAGCTCGTCACCGGGTTCCTGGGCGAATCGATTGGCTGGCACTGGGGCTTTGGCGCCGCCGGCGTCGGCATGCTGATCGGTCTCACGCTCTTCGCCACGCGCGCCGGCCGAACACTCGGCGACATCGGCCTCGAGCCATCGAAGCATCCAGACCCGGCGACGCAGGCGAAGCAGATCGCCCGCGCGAAGCTCGCGATCTGGATCGGCCTCGGGATCCTGGGACTCGTGGTCGTGCTGGCCGCTACCGGCGCGATCACGCTCAACCCACAGGTGATCGGTCAGAACATGACGTACGTTCTCGTCGGCCTCGGCGTGGCGTACTTCGCGTACATGTTCTTCGCGGGCGGGCTGAACGCCAGCGAGATGAAGCGCGTCGCGGTGATTCTCGTGCTGTTCGTGTTCGCGGCGATCTTCTGGTCGGCCTTCGAGCAGGCGCCTACGTCGCTCAACCTCTTCGCGCGCGATTTCACGGACCGCCAGATGGGCGGGTTCGAGATCCCGGCGACGTGGTTCCAGTCAGTGAACTCGGGCTTCATCATCCTGCTCGCGCCGGTGTTCGCAGCGATCTGGGTGGGGCTCGCGAAGCGCGGCCTGGACCTGTCGAGCCCGACGAAGTTCGCGTTAGGCCTGCTGTTCACGGGCGTCGGCTTCCTGATCATGATCTACGCCGCGAACGTGGTGGTTTCGAGCGGCGGCGCGGCGAAGGTCTCGCCGTGGTTCCTCGTGTTCAGCTATCTGCTGCAGACGATCGGCGAGCTGTGCATCAGCCCCGTCGGCCTGTCGTCGATGACGAAGCTCTCGCCGCGCCGCTTCGTGGGTCAGATGATGGGGATCTGGTTCCTCGCGACGGCGGTGGGCAACCTGATCGCGGGACTCGTTGGCGGCCACGTGGACCCCGAGGACCTCGCGCAGATGCCGCGGCTGTTCACGGCGACGACGCTGAGTCTGGTGGTCTCGGGCGTGGTGCTCGGGTTGCTGATCGTGCCGATTCGGAGGATGATGGTGGGGGAGAAGACGTAGAGAGCCATCAGCCATCAGCCATCAGCCATCAGCAAAGCGAGAACCCTCGGGACGCTTCACTTGATGCGTTAGGGGTCAGAGCTCGTTAGGGGTCAGAGTCCTAACGCATCGTTTCATTGCGTCGCGCCATCGCGCGGACGCGGAGGCCGCGGCAGGAGCGGACGCGGAAAAAGCCGCGGAGAACGGCTCCCACCCTTCCAGTCCGGCGCACGCGGCCCGGTCGGAACGGCGATGATGCGGAAAGGGGCGAAACGGCCGGATGCGGGGACGCGTCTCGCGCCACGTCAGGCATCCAGACCTGAGAGGGGTACGGATGAGGGGGATGAGGGGATGAGCGACATCATCCCACGTAGGTCGAAGCGCCGCTCGCCGGAACGTGACTGAAGGGGGAACGGCTCCCCGGGATGTCACTCGCCCCGGGAGCAGTTCCCCGTCAGTTCACGGCTGTGGAGATAGGGCGCGTCCCGGACGGGGAGCGATCCCCCTCATCCCCTCATCCCCTCATCCGTTCTCCCCCTCCGTTCTGGATGCCGGAGACCACGGCCTCGCGCGACGCGGCGTCGGTGCAACGCCGTCATTCGGCCGTTTCGGCCGTTTCCGCCTCATCGTAGTTCCGGACCGGCCCGCGCGCGCCGTGCCGTACGCCGAGGTGGTCTTTGCTGCTAGCTGGGAGCTGGGAGCTGATAGCTCGTGGCTGATAGCTGTGGCCCGCGGCGCGCTACGGCCACTGGAATATCCGCTGCGGCAAAGACCGCTCCCTGCTCCGCTCGATGTCGCGCGGCTCGCGCCAGAATGTACGCGTGCGATCCTCCGTGCGAAGCCGCAGCTCCAGATGCGCACCGCCGCCGCGGTCGAGCGGCATCATGAGGTCCAGACGCCAGACGCGCTGGGAGCCCGGCGGCAGCGCCGCCAGCACGCTCGTGCCGAGCGAGTACTTCACCGGCGTGTCCTGGCCGAACGGCGCGTCGCCCGCCCACATCCGACCCGCTTCGGCGAGGAGCGCAACGGCGGCATCCGCGTTCCCGCGCACGTTCCCCAGGATCCAGCGCTCCTCCAATCGCAGAATCGCGCGTTGACCGCCCGGCAACTCGGCCGCCGAATACCCGCGCATGCCACCGCGCGATTCACCCAGGTTCAGCTGGAACGGGGTACGGAGCCGCCACCCCGCGCTCCATTCGCCGCTCGCGATCGTCGTGTGTCGCGCGTGCGGCTTGAAGTACCACGCGGCGCGACCGCTCGTGAGGATGTCGTCCCACTGGTTCTCGTCGTAGCTCTGGCGTCCCTCGCCGAGGATCTGGATCGCGCCGAACGACCGGGCGGTGCCGATCCCCGCGTAGATGTCCGTCGAGACGAGAATGTCATCGTCGGTCGTCCCGAGCACCGACAGGCTTCGCCCGAGCAGCGTGCCGAGCTGAAAGCCGACTCGCACGTCCTGTTCGCCCGTGAGTGCGTCGAACCCCTCGACGCGACGGAATCGGATGTTGCGGACGCCCCAGAGCGTATTGAGGCGCGCCGTGGTGCGCGCCGCATAACGACGATCGAGTAGCGGCGAGACTTCGGGAACGAGCCCCGTGTCGGTGACGATGACCACGTCGCCCGATGGCATCGACTGCTCGCGCGACATCGACACGCCGAAGAGACTCAGGCGACCTGGCTCACCGATGCGAAGCACGACGCCGACGTCGGCGAACTCGCGCGTGAATGGCACCGACGGGTTCTCGTCGCCCGGCCTCGCGAACGGGAAGTAATCCCGGCTCGAACCGGCGGCGGCACGCCACGCGAGACGCTGCACGTCGGTGAGAAACGGGTGACGGAGCTCGGTAGACCATCCGCTGCCGAGTCGCCGTCGGTCTGCGAGCACGGCGAGCTGCAGGGGTCGGCCCAACAGCTGATAATGTGTCACCGCGCCGCGCCACCCGTCGCGGTAGAATCCGCCGTCGCGCCACTCACCGGCAGCGTAGATCCCCATCCCCTGGAAGTTCGAGCTGCCGAGCCGCAACGCCGTGATGTACGGCGACTCCTGCGACACCGCGCCCGATGCGACGAGCGAGATTTCGTCGATCGTCACCACCTCGACGCGCACGCCGCCGCGGCCGTCGTCGTACGTCGCGACGCTCGCGCCGGCGAGAAACGGCTGACCGCGGAGAATGCGCTCGGAGTCCTCGCGCAGTGTCGAGGTGCACCGCTGGCCCCGCTCGAGCAGGAGGTACCGCTGCACGACGTCCGGCGAGGTCGTTACATGCATGCCGCTGACGATTGCGGAGAGCAGATTCGACCGGGCGAACACTCCGCCGAACGAAGGCCCCTGCGCGCGGATGACGATGTCGGAAACGACGCGTCCGTCGCACGGGATGCGACGCGCCTGAGCGTCCTGCGCCGCGAGTGGATCCGCGGTGGTCGAGAGGATCAGAGCGAGCGCGCCGAGCAGACCGAGGCGCGCGACGCGGGACACAGGGAGTTACTTCCCCATGCGGCGTTTCAGCGCCGCAAGCTTCTCGTCGGCCTCGGCCTCGGCGTCGGCTTTCCGGCGAGATCGGGCAAGTCCGTCGAGCTCGCTGCGAATGTTCGCGCTGTCGTCGAGCGCCTCATCGACCTCGCGGGCCGCCGCAGCCGACTCCGCGCCGGACGCGACCCCGCGAGGATCACCGGGCGTCCCGCCCGCAGCGGCGAGCTTGAACTCCGCGTTCATCTCGTTCACCTCGCGCTCGACCAGCGCCAGCTCCGCTTCCTGCGACTCCAGCTTTCGCTCGAGCACCGCCACACGCTCGGCATGCTGCTTCTCGTACCGCTCGGCGACCTTCACCGTCTCGGCGTCGTTGATCCCTTCGGCGAGCTGTCTCCGCCGCCGGACAGTCTCGAGCTCCGACTTCTCTCGCGTGAATCGCGCGCGCGTTTCCGCGATCCCGCGGCGGAGGTCGTCGAGCCCCATGCGCGCCTGCACCAGCGTCTCGCGCATCTGCGCGAGAATGGAGCGGCGCGCGTCGCCGCTGGGTGGCGTCCCACGGAGGAGATCGCGAAAAGCCTGCCGTACGTCGTCGAACATTTCGAATGGGCGAAGGCGCGGGAAGCGAACGCGAGTCATTCCGAGCGGAGCCGCCGAAGGCGGCGTAGTCGAGGAATCCTCGGCGTCCCGATCGAGAGCCCTCTACCGGGAGGAGCGCGATTCGTCGCTCCGCTCGGAATGACATGGGTTAGGCGTACGTTAGGATATAGATTCGGACGCGGCAGCCGCAACCGCGATACGTCAGGCAGCGTCAGTCCATCTCACCCGTCCCGACCGGTCGTCTCCTTCCGTGACTCACACCGTCGAACCTCGTGGCACTCCCGTCCCCGTCGCCGTCAGCGCGACCATTCGCGACGTGGAAGGAATGGATCGCGTCCGCCTCAACGCCGCTTACATTCGTGCGCTCGAATCGGTGGGGCTCGTTCCCGTTGTCGTCCCGCCCCTTGCGGACGCTCGACGTGCGACCGGTGTGCTCGATCTCGTTGCTGGACTGGTGCTGACCGGTGGTGAAGACGTTGACCCGTCGCTGTACGGACAGGACCCACACCCCGAGCTCGGCACGGTGAATTGCGCACGGGATGCTACGGAGCTCGCGCTGCTCGCCAGCGCGCGCGAGCGACGACTGCCAACGCTCGCGATCTGTCGCGGCGTCCAGCTCCTCAACGTTGCGTTCGGTGGAACGCTCGTCCAGGACCTGCCGTCGCAGCGTGACGAAGCCCACGCGCACGAGCTCGACGACCTTCGCGCCGCGCGCGTGCACACGGTTCGCATCGAGCCCGCGTCGCAACTCGCGTCAGTGGTGGGCGACCACTCCATCCGCGTGAACTCGGTCCACCACCAGGCCATCGATCGCCTGGGCACTGGGCTCCGGCCGAACGCGTGGGCGGAGGATGGCGTCATCGAGGGCGTCGAGGGTGACGACGCGGAGTGGTGGATGCTCGGCGTTCAGTGGCACCCGGAGGAGTTGCTGGAGACCCAGGAGCATTGGGACCGGCGACTCCTCGAGTCGTTCGCCGACGCATGCCGGGCAAACGCAGGTCGTCGCGTCGGGCAAACGATGGCCGTCAGCTCGCCATCCACTTCCCTTCCGTCCGCACCTGCCGCATGAGCTTTTCGGGCGAATGGTAGTGCGGGAACAGGAGCGCGTCGCTGACATTGTTCAGCGCCT
>DASURJ010000845.1:0-2703 GCA_036280115.1 Gemmatimonadaceae bacterium | reverse complement strand
CAGCGACCGCGTCCACGCGGAAGCTCGCCTTGTGGCACCCCTCGCACTTCACGTCCTCGTGCTTCCCCTCGAGCAGCCATCCCGCTTCACTGTGATCGAAGCCGGCCTGCGATCCTTGCGGCCACTTGATGAGATCGAATTCCCGGCCCGCGTGGTCGGGGTGGCAGCTGGCGCACGTGCCGGCCGCTGCCTCGCCTCGGGCGTGATAGCCGCGCTCCTGCTGTTTCAGCGTCGCGATCTCGCGGTGACACGCCAGACATTTCTGCGTCGTCGGCTCCTTGCGCCCGCCGTGGCACTTGGCGCAGCCTAACGGCACGTCGAGCGAGACGTGTGGGCGCGCGAGCGGACCCGGCGAGAGCTGGGCAGCGAGGCCACGCGGAAGGGTCATCGCCACCATGACCCCCAAAGCGCCGAGGAGGAGGCGAACGCCGGGAGCACGATGGGCATCACGCACCGAGCGCCTCCGCCGCGGGAAGGCCGAGCTCCTTCTCCACCATCCTGATACCGATCTTGTCGAGGAGCCCCTGCGGCGGGTTGCCACCGATGCGCACGACGACGTCGTCCACGGGCAGAATGCGCGCTTGGCCACCGACGTCGAGCACGACGACGTCATCGCGAATCTCGCGCACCTGGCTTCTGAGAACGACCGCCACTCGGCCGCTGGCCTGCGCCGCCTTCAGCTTTTCGAGGTTGCGTGGCTTCACTCGATCGAACGACTCGCCGCGATAGCTGAGCGTGACCGTCGTGCCCTTCTGATTCGCCAGACCGATCACCGATTCGATCGCGCTGTCGCCACCCCCGACGACCAGCACACGGCGGCCCGCGAAGTCCGACATCTCCGCGATGTCGTAGACGACACGGCTGCTTTCCTCGCCGGGAACACCCAGCCGGCGCGGTGTGCCGCGGCGCCCCATCGCGAGCACGACGCAGCCGCCTCGATAGGCAGCGCCGCCAACCACGCGCACCACGAACGTGTCACCGGCGCGTTCGACGTTTTCAACCCGCTGGCTGGTGATGACGCGCAGCCCTGCACGTTTCACCGCGCTCTCCCACACCTGCAGAAGCGCTTCTTTGGATGCGTCGGCAACCCAGAGATCACCGTAGAGCGGGATACTCACCGGCTCCGCGAGCAGCAGCTTGTGTCGCGGATATTTGCGGACGCTGTCGGCCACCGTCCCCTGCTCGATCACGGCGTAGCGCAGTCCCGCACGCACGGCCTGCAGTCCGGCGCTCAGTCCCGCCGGTCCACCGCCGACGATGATGATGTCGAGCACGTCGTCGGCGGCATCGTGGTGAAGGGCGCCGCGTGCGACCGCCTTCTGCCGCATCGCGTGCACGTGCTCGATCGCGATCTTCCCTTCGTTGACCGCATTCTTGATGAGACCGCGTCCGCCGAGCTCGCCGACGATGTAGAGACCGGGGATGTTGGTCTGGAAGTTCTGGTCGAGCGCCGGCACCACGACGCGATTGACCGCCGCCCCTCGGGCCATCGCGATGGCGCCGACCGGACAGGCCTTCGCGCAATCTCCATGTCCCTTGCACTTGTCGGGATCGATGACGGCGAGCTTACCGCGCATCGTGAGCGCGCCGTCCTCGGGACACGCCGACGCGCACGCGCCGCAACCGACGCAGACATCGTTGCGCACGTGCGCGCGAAGCGGAGCATTGTCGTTGCTCGCGGAGGCCGGTGCGGCGATGGGCGCCGAGAGTAGCTCGAACGCCTGTTGCGGGACGCCACACCGCGGGCAGGTCGCGGCGTCCGCGGGAACTTGCGCGCGACAACGGCGGCAGCGGTGCGGAGGCCTCGCGGCACGCTGCTCCGCCTTTCGCTCGCGGCGCACGTGCAGCCAGATGGAGAGGACCGTCATCGCGACGAAGACGATCGTCACGATGGTCATGTTGAGGTCCTCGATCGCTCGCAGGGCGTCGATCACCAGAACCAGGTGGCCCCTACCGCCACCACGACCGCGACGTGAATGACGACGGCGAACAACGCCATGATGGCGATCGGCCGATGCAACAAGTGCCAGTAGCGAAAGATGCGTTGCGTTCGCTTCAGCATGCGCACCTGCTGCTCGAGGGCGATCTCTCGCGTGGCGAGATCGACCGCCTTCTCGAGCGTGCGGTCATCGAGGCGATGGCGTCCTGGCAGGTTGCGCCAGCGGCGCCGCAGCTGACGACGCATGCGCCATCGAGTGAAGTCGGCGGCGATCATCCCGAAGAAAGCGCGCACAAGGCCGGGCGAGTCGCGCCCACTCGCCGCACCGCTCAGCGTCTTCTCCAGCTCGCCCGGATCGAGTCCGGTCGTTGCGGCGAGCTCGGTGACCATGGAGCGTCGCGCGGACGCAATTTCCTCGAGTGTGAGCTCGAGCCCCGACTTGCTCCGCGGGATACGCATGTAGAGATACCGGCCAACGATGCCGCTCGCCCACACGATCATCATCGCGTGGAAGCCGAGGCCGATGATTCCGCCGAATCGCCACGCCGCGTGCACCGCGAGCAGCAGTGGCATGACCAGCGCGAACGTGATGTGGACGTCGAGCCACTTCCCTACCGAGCCCATCCACGCGAGGCCGCGAATCTTCTTCCGCAGCGGATAGAGCCAGAGGAAGATGAAGATCGCGACGGCGAGAATGCCGGCCGTTTGTCCGACGTATCCCGACGGACGCAGGTAGACATGCAGCGGCGAACGCACGCGCTCGG
>DASURJ010000844.1:0-2893 GCA_036280115.1 Gemmatimonadaceae bacterium | reverse complement strand
CGTCCATGCAGAGGTTCTGGTGCGGGACGTAGATGTAGCCCGTCCGCGGCGAGAAAGCCGACGGCTGCCAGTCCTTCCCTCCAGGCGATGCGGGACAGATGAAGCGCACCACCTCCCCCATCGTCGGATGCTTCTCGGGGTTGTAGTGCGGCCGGCCCGTCTCGAGGTTCACGCTGAGCACCGAGTTCACGACGGCGAACGTGTCGGCGGCGAGTGCCTGTCCGGTCGCGCGGTCGATGACGTACATGAACCCGTTGCGCTCGGGTCGAATCATCACGCGACGCATCTGCCCGTTCCACGGCATGTCGAGCAGCAGGCTCTCGTTCACGCTGTCGTAGTCGTGGAGGTCGTGCGGATTCCACTGGTACGCCCACACGGCCTCGCCGGTGTCCGGGTCGCGTGCAAACAGCGTCGTCGACCACTTGTTGTCGCCGGGCCTGAGCTCGGGGTTCCACGGCCCAGGGTTGGCCGTGCCGTAGTAGATGAGATCGAGCTCCGCGTCGTATGAGATCCACCCCCACGCGCCCGCACCGCCCTGTCGCCACTTGTCAGGCGGCCACGTCGTGACTCCGAGGTCCGTTCCCTGATCGGCCTTGTAGAACGGCTTGAAGCGCGGGCCGATGAGCACGAGCGAGTCGGGGCCGGTGTGATACGCGCGCCACGCGATGGCTCCGGTGCTCGCGTCGAGCGCGGTGAGCCACCCGTGAATCCCGAGCTCGCCCCCGCTGTTGCCGACGATGACTTTTCCCTTCACGACAAGGGGAGCCATGGTCATGGTCTCCCCTTTGTTGATGTCGCCCAGCCGAGTGCGCCACATTTCGCGCCCCGTCTCGGCGTCCACGGCAACGGTCTGGTTGTCGAGCGTGTTGTAGAAGATGCGGCCATCGGCGTACGCCGCGCCGCGATTCACGACGTCACAGCACGCCACGCCCTGCGCGGCGGACAGTGGCTGGGGATCGTATCGCCACTTTACCGGTCCACCGGGCCGAGCGAGGTCGAGCGCGTACAACGTGTTCGGGAACGGCGTCACGATGTACATCGTGTTGTCGACCACGAGCGGCGCGGCCTCGTGGCCCCGAAGCACACCCGTCGAGAACGTCCAGGCGAGCTTCAGGCTCGCCGCATTCGCCGTCGTGATCTCGGCGAGCTCGCTATACCGAGTGCTCGCGTAGTCCTTTGCTGGCCGCAGCCATTGTCCGTCTTCCGGGTCGCGGCCCGGGATGGTGATCTGGCTCCCGGCTACGTCGCCCGGCGTGTTCGCGGCAGCGTTCGTGCTTGTGCGCGCAACCGCGCCGGAATCGGTGCGCTCCTGCGCCCGATTCTCGGTGCATCCTGCCGCCGAGGCGAACGCTATCGCACCAGCACCGACGAAGACGCGCCGAGCCCACGCTACTGCCGATCGTGCATTGGTGACCACGTGGCGACGCCTCCCGGGAGCCGCGCCCAGTCCGATCGAGTGGCCGCGTCAGTCGGCCGACGCCCCTATCGGAAGCCGCATTGACGCGTTCGCATGAAGCGCGCCGCGCCCGGCGTTGCACTACGATCCGCCGAGCCTGCCAGTCGCTTGGGTCACCGAACGTTGGGTCCCAAAGACACGACGTGGGCAATCGCTCAGGAACGTGACCGCCGCCTAACGGCGCCGAGTGCGATGGCCGCGACCGCGGCGACCGCCACGCCGGCGACCGCGCGTCCAACCGGATCGGGTACCGCCGGCGGGACGTAGACGACGCCGGACCGGTCCGCGACGGCGGGCTCACGTATGTAACGTCCGCGTGCCGGAACAGCCTGGCTCCGGAAGCGATCCGCGAGGTCGCGCAGCCCACGGGTCAGGCGTTCGCCTCGCATCGGGATCCCGTGGCCCGTCACCGCGATCTCGGGGTCGAGCGCAGCGAGCGTCTGCACCGATTCCTCCGCGGCCCGCCAGTCGGGTGTGTAATACATCGGCGGACCGTGCACTTCGGGACGCTGCGTGGCGACCGCGAGAAGGGATTCCTGCTTCGTCGTCACGAACGCGTCGCCGGCAATGAGGGCGTGATCGCTGTCGCGAAACAACGAGACGTGTCCCGGCGCATGGCCCGGGGTGTGTAACCATCGCCACTCTCCGACCGACGGCACGCCGCCATCCGCAGGGAGCGTCATGACCCTGTCGCCCAGGTCGATGGGTTTTCGCGGGTAGAAGCGGGACATGAACGCCATGGCGCCGCCACCGACGGCGGGATCCGGGGGCGGATATGACGAGCGGCCGGTGACGTAGGGGAGCTCGAGCTCATGCACGTACACCGGTACCTGCCATCGGCGGACCAGCTCACGGAGCGACCCCACGTGGTCGAAGTGCCCGTGGGTCAGGACGATCGCCTCCGGCGCCGCCCCGGAACCGTAGAGCGACTCGGCGGCACGTACGATGCGCGCCGCCGCGCCGCCCAAGCCCGCATCGACGAGTACCCATGGACCGTCGCGCCCGTCCGACGGCCCGATGAACGCGACGTTCACGATGCGATCGCGAAGGTACGCGACGCCGGGGGCGACTCGCGTCGGCTCATCGCCGACGGCGCCCTGTCGGCCGGAAAGATCGTCGGACATGGGTACTCCTGTGTCTGCGATGCGCGGTCGGGTCGATCAGGTGCACGCGGCAAGCGTGAACGTACGCAGATCGCTCGATCCGGTCGCCGCGTCCGCAATGACGATCGTGGTGACCGTGCCGGCGGTGAGGCTGGGAACCGTGATATCCTGTACGGTGTCGGTCTCGCCGGTGTTCGTCAGTCGCAGCGTGTTCGACTGGCCCGCCGGGACTGTCAGATAACTCGACTGTGCGTTGCGCTGCACGGCCGTCGCGTTAGGCGTTCCGAGCGTGGCGGTGGGGTTCACGTAGATGTCGTAGCTCCCGGCGCCGGTC
>DASURJ010000843.1:0-2577 GCA_036280115.1 Gemmatimonadaceae bacterium | reverse complement strand
GCACGCGTTCGTCGCGCGCCATGGCGCGGACGACCGGAGCCACCATGACGTAATTGACTGGTGTCCGGGCGTCCACGAGCACCCGGCGAGTGCCGTCCGCGGTTCTCGGAGACCGATCGTGCGAGCGGATCCAGTCGATGGCGGCCCTTCGGAACCGGTTCATACGCGCGCCTCCACCGGCCGTACGGCGCGATCCGCGGCGCGTGCCGCGAGCCGCGCCGTCAGGATGTCGCGTGGCGCCACCGCGAGCGCGAGCAGGTAGTAGAACGTCCAGCTATAGGCGACCGACGCGAACAGGGCGCAGATGAACCACCCCAGCACGGCGGATGTCATCGCAGCGGCGTGTGCGTCCAGATACTCCGATTCGTCCTTCGTGACGGCGGCAGGTTCCGCGACGCGAGTGCCACCCCACCGCGGCGGCGACGAACCGGACGCCTTGCGCAGCAGCTTGCGGGCGGCGCGGCCCGCGGTGAGCGCGCGCCAGAGCAGAAATCCGAAGACGGCCAGGCCGGGGATCCCGAGTTCGGCCGCGACCTGCAGCACCACGTTGTGCGTCTCGCGCCACAGCTCCAGCCGATCGGGCGGGTTGTACGCCTGAAACATGCCGGCGCCGACCCCGTGCAACGGGAAGGTCAGGAACGTGTTCCAGGCTTCCCGCATGAGGATGCGGCGGGCTTCGCGCGACCCGGTGGCATCGAGCGAGTCGTCGGTGATGCTCGAGACGCGCTCCCAATACGAAGACGGCGCCAGCGGCAACGCGAGGAGCAGCATCAACACCCCGCCAGCCGCCAGGGCGGGCTTGCGCTTCGCAACCTGAATGCCGAGAATCAGGCCCATCACCGCGAGACCGACGAAGCCGCCGCGCGAGTAGGAAACGATGACGGCGCCGAGCATCATCAGGCCGAGAAACGCGGCGCCAAGCCGCCACGTAGTGGTGCGGGCCCTGATCGCCACCAGCACGGTGAGCGGCAGCAGCGCCACCATGTTCAGCGCGAGGTCGTTCGGATTCTGGAACATCCCGCCAACAGCGCCCTGAACGCGTCCGTTCTCGACGAGGTTGAACCCGCGTGCGTAGTCGAGGACCGCGCGGGTGGCGAGATACCCCGTGGCGATCACGACGATCGTCATGAACTTGTGCAGGCGTTCGACCGTGAGCAACGTGTTGGTCATCAGTACGTAGATCAGGATGACCTTCACGTAGACGTCGGTGAAGGTCCCAACAGCGCCGCCCGGCCATACCGAGAACGGCGCGGTCAAGAGGATGACGACCCCGAGCGCGACGACACCGATCAACTCAGGCGTGATCCTCGAGAGCGGGAGCTTGCGGGCGGCGCGTCCCATGACCATCGAGGTCAGGCCGACGATCGCGGTGATCTCGGCAAACGGGATCGCGCTCAGGCCGGGGAGCTGATCCTGTGGACGGAAGTAGAGGACGCCGGTGAAGGCCAGCAGCCCGAGAAACGCCCAGTCCCGTCGCTCCGTTTTCGCCGGGACGGTTGCCGCCGGCGCCTGGACACGGGTCGCTTCGACGCGCGCCGCCCGGTCGGTGGCGTCGTGCGCCAGGATCTCGCTCCCACGCCCGCTGCCGCCGATGCTGAAAGCCAGCCGCTCGTTCACTTCCAGACCTCGCGTCCGCGACGAAGGGCGAAGAGCCCGACGACCGAGGCCACGTTCATCATGACGAACGTGTAGGCGACGCGAGCGAGACGATCCAGCGACTTCATCTAGCACCCTCCGTAACGGCCGCGGCGAAATCGCGCGTGCGTCGTGCCCGGTGCTCCGCCCAGGCGCCGTAAGCGGCGAGACCGTAGAAGACGGCCTGCACACCGAACGCAAAGCCGTAGAACCAGCCGTCGAACATCAGCACGGCGCTTGAAAGCAACGCGCCGGCCAGTGCCCAGGGAATCACGAGCCGCGCCACCTTGTGCGAGAGGTACTGGATCCAGACCGGATTGGCGATGGGCAGGAGCAGTCGCGGCTCGTGGAGCAGGATCTGGTAGTTGCCTGCGAGCGTGCGGACCTTGCGCCGGGATTCGGCGGCCGCGTCAGGCGCCACCTGGTCGTAGGCTCGTGCGCGTTCCTCGAACACGATCCGCGATCCGCCGAGCACGACGCGCATCGGCGCCAGCACGTCGTCGAGCAGCGTGTCCGGCGGGAGCGGGGCCCACAGCTCCCGTCGGAGCGCGTAGATCGCGCCGGTGGCGCCGAGCGTCGACCAGACCAGGCTCTCGTTGTAGCGCAGCCACTTCTCGTATCGCCAATAAAGCCCGACACCGTCACCCACGGTGGAGGCGTGATCGGCAGGATCGTCGACCTGCTCGACGTCGAGGACGAGTTCGCCCGTCACCCCGCCGACCTGCGGGTCGGCGAAGTTGCTGACGAGATGGATCAGCGCGTTCCTCGAGAAGCGCTGTCGGGCGTCGGCAAACACGAGGATCTCGCCGCTCGCGCTGGCGGCGCCGGCGTTGAGCGCGAGCGGTTTGCCGCCCTCCGGTAATTCGATGAGCGTGACGGCACCACCGAACGAGCGGACCACGCGCGCCGTGTCGTCCGTGGACCCATCGGAGACCACGAGGA
>DASURJ010000842.1:0-7610 GCA_036280115.1 Gemmatimonadaceae bacterium | reverse complement strand
GACGCCGCGGCGCAGTTCGAGCATCCCGAAACGCTCGACGTGATGCTGTCCTTTGCATCGCCGGCTCAGCGCCTTCGCTCATTCGCTCGGCGCGGCAACGCGGAGGAGGCGCGGAGGCTCGTACGCGAGCATCCCGGGCTCGTCGCATCCATGACACCCGAGCAGCGCCGGGCCATCTCCGACGCTGCCTGGGACGGCGACGCTCGTGCCGTCGCGTTGATGCTCGAGCTGGGGTTCGACCCGAGCGCGCCGGGGCACGATTCGGGAACGGCGTTACACGTTGCGGCGTGGCAGGGATCGGTGGAGACGGTGAAGCTCCTTCTCGATCATCCGATCGGGCGCACGCTCGTCTCGGTCAAGGAAGGCCGCTACGGCGCGACGCCCCTTGGCTGGTGCTGTCACGGCTCGGTTCACGGCAATACGGCCCACGACCACGCGGGGGTGGCGCGCTTGCTCGTCGACGCCGGTGCAGAGCTCGGGCGCGACACGGTCGAGGCGTCACCGTCGGTGCGAGCGGTCCTGGCCTCGATGCGCCGGTAACCGTCATCGACGCGGGCTTTTCGCGACAGAGACGCGCCGGTACTATCTGGTGGTTCACGTTTGACCGGTCGACGCGCCGCGAGGTCATGACGATGCGCCGTTCGCGACAGTTGGTTGGTAGTGTCGTTGCTGCGCTGGCGGTGTCGAGCGTGCCGACAGTCGCTCAGTCCACCGACTCAGCACGAACGAGGACCGTCACGCTCGACGGCCGTGCCGTTCGGGTGCAGGTCGCTGGGCTCGAGCGACGGAAGCCCGGAAGCCCGGTGGTCGTTTTCGAGGCCGGGGCGACGAACTCGCTGGATACTTGGCGGGATGTGCTCCCCCACGTCGCGACGGCCGCTCCGGTCGTCGCGTACGATCGTGCGGGTCTCGGGCAGTCCGCATGGGACAGCGTAACGCCGACGCCGCGCCACGTGACGACGCGGCTTCGGCGCCTGTTGCACCAAATCGGTGTAAATCCGCCGTACGTTCTCGTCGGCCACTCGTGGGGCGCGAGCCTCATGCGATTCTTCGCAGGATATCATCCCGCGGAGGTCGTCGGCCTCGTCTACGCCGACCCAGGCCCCATCATCACCCAATCGCTGGCCGACGAGATCGCGCCGTTCGAGAAGATCGGCAAAGGGCGAGCGGAGTATGAAGCATTCTGGTCGAGCTACGCCGCGCTCATCGAGCGGGCGTCGCCCGCTGCCCGCGCGGAGTTCGGGGTGTTCCGTGGTCTCATGCAGCGAGACGTCGCCGAGCGGGATCTCATGCCCGCGCCCGACGTCCCCGTCGTTATGCTCCTGGCGGCGAAGCCGTTCCCGCCGCTGCCCGGGCTGCCCTTCGACGCTGCGGCGCACTTTCAGGCTGACCTCCGGCATCGCATACGGATGCTGCAGGAGTGGGCACTCGCCTCGTCCAAGGGCACAGTCGTCGTGTCCAATCTGAGCACTCATGCCGTTCCGAGAGACGAACCCGATCTCCTGGTCTGGGCCGTGAAACGGGTGCTCTCGGCCTCTGCCGTTCGACCCTAGGACCCACGTTGGCGCGCCGGTATTGACGTTTGGCGGGCCACACCCCATCGTTCCCCTAACCTAGTTGGTGGAAGCGCAGGACATCGCGTCGCGCCGCGATTTCCAGGCGCTTTTTCGTCAACCCTGTTCGCTCGACACAGCCACGTAGCAGGCCGCCAACACAATACCGCCGCTCGTTTCCTCGTCAGGATCGCATGTCAGCCTTTGGCCGCTTTCGCCGCTATCTTACGCTGCCCTCGAGAAGCGCCGCGTGCATCCGACGCGAAGTGGATGCTGAGCTCCAGATGCAGATCGACCTCCGCGCCGAGGCGCTCGAGCGCGAGGGGATGTCGCCGAGCGAGGCGCGGGCCGAGGCGTTGCGCCGGTTCGGCGACCTGGACGAGGCCGCGCGCTACTGCGTCGCCATCGACCGTGAGGCACAGCAGCGTCGGCGCGCCAGTGGCTGGGTCGATGAGCTCCGGCAGGATGTGGGACACACGTTGCGCATCCTGCGCCGTGGTCCAGCATTCGCCGCCGCGACCGTGCTCACGTTAGGCATCGCGATTGGCGCAAGCACCGCGGTCTACGGCGTGCTCCACACGTTCCTCATCCGCCCGCTCCCGTTTCCCGAGTCGGAACGCCTCGTCGCGTTCAACCCGCCGCCGCAGGACCGTTCCATCCGCCAGCCGTCAATGGAGAACGTCGACTGGTCCACGGTCGACTCGCTCTTCGACGCCACGGCTGCGTGGGACCTCGACGGGTTCACCGTCGTCGGCGACCCGTACCCCGAGACCGTCACGGGAGCGTGGGTGTCGCCGGGCTACTTCGAGGCGCTGAGCCTTCATCCCGCGCTGGGACGTCGATTCCGCGAGCGCGAGTATCGCGCGCGGACGCCTGTCGCGATCATCAGCCACGAGCTCTGGGTCCGGCGGTTCGGCGGCGATCCGGCGGCGGTCGGCAGGACGTTCACGGCGCACTCGGCGGACCGCCCGGACGCCGCGACCCGCATTACGATCGTCGGCGTGACGCCACGCGACTTCTGGCCGATCCACTGGCGAGAGAGTCATATCCTCCGGCCGCTGCCGCCGGATAACCGCGCCATGCCGGCGCTGGCGCGTCTCGAGGCAGGCGCCTCGCTGGTCGCTACGCAGCAGCGACTCGACGCGGTGGTACGCGCCCAGATCTCGGGACCTATCGAGGCGGGATGGCACATGCGGCTCGTCCCGTCGCTCGAGCAACATTCGGCCCGCGCGAAGTCGCTGGTGATGGCCGTGTTCGGCGCGGCGATGTTCATGCTCCTCGCCGCGTGTGGAAGTGTCGCGGGCGCGCTCGTCAGTCGAATCGCCGCTCGACGCAGCGAGCTGGCGGTACGCGTCGCCCTGGGTGGCCGGCGCACGCGCATCGCCCGCCAGCTGCTCACCGAGAGTGCGGTGCTGACGACGCTCGCCGGCGCACTGGGACTCGCGATCGCGTACGCGCTGCTCAGCGTGAGCGGCCCGCTGGTCGAGCAGCAGCTCGGCACGAAGGTGCCGGGGGGCGTAGCCGCACTGCGCCCGAGCATGTCGGTCCTCGCACCGGCCCTGCTGGCGAGCACGGTGATCGGCCTGCTCCTCGGCCTCTTGCCGGCACTGACGTTCCTTCACCTCGATCGCCGAGCCGCGCCGCACGCGGCGTTAGGCGGCGGGCGGAGCAGCGTAGCGCGCGGCGGAGCCGGGCGGGTCCGCCGCGTGCTGATCGCCGGCCAGGTTGCCGTGGCCATGGTGCTCATGTTCGGCGCGGGGCTCATGTTCCGCACGGTCGCCCGCATGGCCTCGACGGAGCTCGGGTTCCGGACTGACGGCGTGCTCGCGGCGTCGACGTTGATCCCGCTCGAACGTTATCTCGACTCGACGTCCAAGCGGCTGCTGATGGACCGCCTCCTGGCGCGCGTGGCGGAGACGCCAGGCGTACGCAACGTCGCGACCGTGGCGCCGAGACCGTTCGTCTCTTCTTGGGGAATGAACGTCCTCTACGAGGGCGGCCCGACAGACGAAGAAGCAACGCCACGTGCAGCACTCTATACGGTCAGTCCCACCTACTTCGAGACGATGGACATAAGCCTTCGCGCGGGTCGCAGCTTCCGGCCGACTGATGATGTCAACGCGCCACGCGTGGTCGTCATCAGCGAGTCGCTGGCCCGGACACTGGCGCCGACCGGCGACGTCATTGGTCGCCGCGTCCGGGTACGCGTTCCGTACCTCACGTCCTTCGATGATGAGGACGACCGCCCGTGGCGCACGGTGATCGGCGTCGTGACCGACACGAAGAAGAGCTTCACCGGCGACGCGATGCCTGACATCTACGTCCCGTACGCGCAGAACCCGCGGTCGTCCCAGTCGTTCGTGGTCCGCACCGATCGCGGCGAGGAGACAATGATCGAACCGGTGCGACGCGCGTTCGCGGGCGTCGAGCCAGGGCTCGCGTTGTCCGGTATCGAATCGATGGCGAAGACCGTCGCCAATGCCGGAGGCCAGCGGCGTGGGCTGACGGTGCTGCTCGGCGTGTTCGCGGTGTTCGCGCTCGCGCTGTCGGTGCTCGCGCTCTACGCGTCGCTGTCGTACACGGTGATTCAGCGCCAGTCGGAGTTGGCGGTGCGCATGGCGATCGGCGCGAGCGCGAGGTCGATCCTGCGGCTCGTTGCCGTCGAGGGGCTCGCGTCCGCCGGAGTTGGCGTCGCGGTCGGCGCGGTGGCGAGCGTGGCGCTTGGTCGCGTGCTGCAGAATCAGGTCTACGGTGTCGGGACGGGCGATCCGGTGACGCTCCTGACGATCTCGCTGGTGCTCGCGCTCGGTGCAGTGGCAGCGTGCGCGATTCCCGGAGTCCGCGCGACGCGAACCGACCCTGCACGGGTGCTTCGCGAGTAACGGCCTAATTGGGGTCAGATTCGAATATCATCGTTTGAGCGCCGTTCGGCATCGAGCGGTGGCATCATCACCCTATCGGGTAAGACGCGGAGGCCGCCTCGCACGCCTCGGGTGCGGCGTGGCAGGCCGGTCACAACGACGATGACGCGGAACGGGCCGAAACGGCCGGATGACGGCTCTGCACGGGCGCTGCGTCGCGCGAGGCCGCGCAGCATCGGCATCCAGAACGGAGGTGGGGCACGGATGAGGGGATGAGGGGGATGAGCGGGATCGCTCCTCAGCACTCACGCGCCCTCGCGCCGGGGTCGTGACGTGGTGGGAGCTGCTCTCAGGGTGAGTGGCGTCCCGAGCGGCCGCTCCCCCTTCAGTCACGTTCCAGCGGGAGGAGCTCTCAGCCACTCGGGATGATGTCTCTCATCCCCTCATCTCCTCATCCGTTCCCCCTCGTCTGGATGCTGAACCTGGCGCGAGACGCGTCCCTCCATCCAGCCGTTTTCGCGTCATCCGCGTCATCGTTGTCCCCCCACCAGCCCACGTAGCCCGAGAGAGGGGTTCGCCAGCGCACGTCACAGCCAGTCGCCCGGCGCCGCGGGACTGCGACCGTCACATCTCCGCCCCGGTCCATCGCGTGTCGACGATCGCGTGCTGATACCGGCTCGTCGTGTCACCCCGTCAGTTCATCGATTCGTTATGGAGTGAATGCCACCGCCTGACGACGTTGTCACACAAGCCCGCTGTCATCTCCGCACCTAACGGGAATGACGGTACCCACAACGGATCCGACGCCCCACAACGCCATGCGGAGAGCGCCACTCACTTTCCTGGCCGCAATTGCCTTCCTGCTCGCGCCACCCGCCGCGGCCGCCCAATCAACCCCCGACACGATCGGCGCCGGCTGGGAGTTCGACAGTCAGGTCTATCGTTATCGCGTCGAAGTCGTCGCCACCGGCTTCCGCGTACCGTTCGGACTGGCGTTCCTTCCCGACGGACGCCTGCTCGTGAGCGACCGTGTCGGTATTCTCTCACTCGTCGATGTACGAACCGGCACGACAACGCGCGTCGACGGCACGCCCCCGACATCCGCGCTCGCCGATACCGTCGACGGCGGCCTCCTCGACGTCGCCGTGCACCCGAACCACGCACAGAACGGGTGGCTCTACCTCTCGTACGCGGAGGAGTCCGACAGCGGCAACGCCACCGTCGTCGAGCGCGCACGGCTCCGCGAGAATCGCCTCGTGGAACGCCAGCGACTGTTCACAGCGTTTCCCGCCGTCGCTGGCTACCACCACTTCGGCTCGAGACTCGCGCTCGCGAACGGCTACCTGTTCATCACGCTCGGCGAGCGCGACATTCCTCCGCTCGCGCAGGAGCTCTGGACCCACTTCGGCAAAGTCGTCAGGCTGCACGACGACGGACGCGTCCCTGCCGACAACCCGTTCACGGGCCGCCCCGGCGCTCGTCCCGAGATCTGGAGCTACGGCCACCGGAACGCACATGGGCTGGCAGTACACCCGGCGACCGGCGAGCTCTGGGAGTCCGAGCACGGCCCGCTGGGCGGCGACGAGATCAACATCGTCCGACGCGGCGCGAACTACGGGTGGCCGACGGTCACGTTCGGCCGCGAGTACGACGGCGGCGTCGTGGGCGACGGTCGCGCGCAGGCGCCAGGGATGGAGCCGCCAGCGCACCACTACTCGACCTCGGCGGCACTGAGCGGCATCGCGTTCTACACGGGGTCGGCATTCCCGCGCTGGCGTGACAACCTCTTCGTCGGCGCCATGGCGCCGAGGTTCCTCGCACGCCTCGTCATCGCGGACGGTCGCGTGAGAACGGAGGAGCGACTCCTCCTCGAGAAACGATGGCGCGTTCGCGCGGTGCAGACAGGCCCCGACGGGTTCATTTACCTCGCCGTCCAGCGCACGCCGGACGGCAACGGAGGACTCATCGCCCGGCTCCGGCCGGTCGAACCGTGACCGAACCGAAATCCGGCCCGTACCAGGATCGTTGACGCCGGGAGCTCGACTGAGGGATAGTAGCACCTATGCAGACTCTGGCCTCACCCGGACCCAGCCCCTCGAGCACCCGACTGTTCTGGCTCCTGCAGCTCGGCGGCTGGACGGCGTACGCCGTGGCACTCATGGTGCCGTGGCTCGGGCGCTACCCCATCTCGGCGATGTGGTCCAACAAGCTCGTCATCGCCGGCACTGGCCTGGTCACGAGCAGCACCCTCCGGCTCCTCTATCGCCGGGCGTCTCGCGACGGCCTGGGGTTTGGCGCGGTGGGCGGACTCGCGGTCGTCGCGGCCGCCGTGGGTGCGTTCGTGTGGAACGCCACGGCCTCCGCCATTCTCGGACGATCCCTTCAGCACGACTCCATCCTCCTCGGCGCGTTAGGCAGGACGATGCCGAGGTTCGATGGGGTGTTGTACCACACGCTGGTGCTGCTCACCTGGAGTCTCCTCTATCTCGGCGCGCGGCACTACCGCGCCCTCGTGGCGGAGCGCGAGCGGAGTTACCGCGCCGAGTCGCTCGCGCGAGAAGCGAGGCTGCTCGCGCTGCGCTACCAGATCGGACCGCACTTTTTCTTCAACGCGCTCAACGCCATCTCCACGCTCGTCGTCACCGACCGTAAGGCCGAGGCGACGGCCACCATCGCTCGACTCGCGGAGCTGTTGCGCGCCTCGCTCGAGGCGCCGAGTGACGGCATGATCCCGCTGGCGCGCGAGCTCGAGATCGTGCGCTGCTACCTCGCCATCGAGCAGATTCGGTTCGCGGACCGTCTCTCGGTGGACGTCGATGCCGATCCGCGCTCGCTCGATATCCTCGTACCCGCGCTGATCCTGCAGCCACTCGTGGAGAACGCCGTGCGACACGGCGTGGCGAGCCGCGACGAGCCCACGCGCGTCGCGATCCGCACCGTCCTCGGCGACGACACGCTGACGCTCTCGGTGGCCGACGACGGCACCGGAACCAACGTGTCGTCGAACGGCTTCGGCGTAGGACTCACCAACGTGCGCGCCAGGCTCGACGAGGCGTATGGCACGGGCCATCGGTTCGTCGCCGGCGCCACGACGGGCGGAGGGTTCCGCGCCGAGCTCGTGATACCGCGTGACGGCGCGGTACAGATCGCGCCGACCGGGGAGTCACAGCCCGCCTGGGCTCCGGTCCTGGTGCAG
>DASURJ010000841.1:0-2087 GCA_036280115.1 Gemmatimonadaceae bacterium | reverse complement strand
ACAACCCATCCCGAACCAGATCCGCATATCCGCCGATGGCGTTGAGCGGTGTCCGCAGGTCGTGCGACATTGCCGCGAGGAACTCACTCTTCGCCCGATTCGCGTTGTCCGCCTCGGCACGGGCCGCCGCGATCTCCTCGTGTGCGCGTACCTTCTCGGTCACGTCGACCGCGTGCGCCATGATGCCGAACGTCTTGCCGCGCGCGTCCTTCAACGGCTGATAGACGAAATCGAGATAGAGGTCCTCCGGCACGCCATCGTGATCGCGGTCGAGCCGAATGAGACTTTCGAGCGCACGATACGGCTTGCCGTTCTGATAGACGGAATCCAGCAGCTCGAAGAAGCCCTGCCCCTCCAGCTCGGGCATCGCGTCCCGAACGGTCTTGCCGATGAGCTCGCGATGCCCGGTGAGCTCGCAGTAGATCGGGTTGGAAACGGTGAACACGTGCGTGGGGCCTTCGAGCACCGCGATCGCCGCCGGCACCTGCATGAACACCTCGTACAGCTGCTGCCGCTCCGCCTTCGCCTCGGCGAGCGCACGATCGCGCGCCGCTTCCGCCTCCCGCAGCTCGGTGATGTCGGTGTTGGTGCCTAACCAGCGATCCACCTGCCCGGTCGCGTCGCGGATGGGAACCGCGCGCGACAGGAACCAGCGATAGCGGCCGTCCTTGCCACGCAACGGGAAGTAGTCTTCCCACGGCTCTCCCGAGTCCCACGCGCGTTGAATGCGCGCAACCACGCGCTCGACATGGTCGGGGTGATGCAGCGTCCGCCACCCCCAACCGCGTACCTCGTCGAGCGTCGTGCCGGTGTAGTCGTACCACCGGCGGTTGTACCAGTACACCAGGCCCGAGCGATCGGCCATCCAGGCGAGCTGCGGAAGGCTGTCCGCCAGCGCACGAAACTGCTCCTCACGCGCACGCAGCTCGGCTTCGACCCGCCGCAAATCCTCGACATCGGTGTTCGACCCGAACCACTTGATGACGTGGCCGTCGGCGTCGCGTTCCGCTCGTGCGCGGCCAATATGCCAATGGTACTGGCCGTCGGCGCGCCGCAGCCGGAACTCGACCTCGTAGTCTTCCCCCGTCGCGATCGAGCGTGTCCAGCGTTCGAGCACCGTCGCGAGATCGTTGGGATGAATCAGCTCTTGCCAGCCGAGCCCGATGAGCTCGTCGAAGGGCCGGCCAAAGTACTCGATGGCGCGCGCGTTGACGTAATCGAGTTGGCCGTCCGGTCGCGCGGTCCAGACCTGGTTGGGCACCGAATCCGCCAGAAGCCGATACCGTTGCTCGCTCTCGCGAAGGAGCGCCTCGATTGCCTGACCGTCCGACGTGTGAAAGGTGCTCGTCATCGGAGGAACGGAGCGCTCATTCGAGAGCGAGGCAACGATGGGCGTGGATTGCAGGCGATCGGCGGAGTCCGTGATCTTCATCGTCGAGACGTCCCTGTCTGCGGGGGAGTGCTCCGCCGTAAACGCGCCGCGGCCGGACGCCAGAATCTGCACGCAAGGACAGGGCCGAGCAGGTGGGATTTTCCCCACGCCGCGTCAGTGGAAACCCGTAAACGCGAAAGGCCGGCACCCGCACGGTGCCGGCCTCCACGTCCGCCGCTCGCGAACGAGTGCGCGCGTGAGCGCGGTTTACTCTTCGTCCTCGTCGTCCTCCGGCGCCACGCCTGCCGGCTCCTCTGCGTCGTCGACGCCTTCCGGCCGGTCGTCCTCGGAGACTACCCGCGCGACGTCCATCACGAGATCGCCTTGATCGAGATTCACCAGGCGCACGCCCTGCGTGTTGCGCCCGCTCACGCGAATCCCCTTCACCGGCATCCGGATCACGATCCCGTGCTTCGTGATGAGCATCAGCTCGTCGTCCGACAGCACTTCCTTGAGCGCGACGACGTCGCCCGTCTTGTCGGTGCGGTGCACGGTGATGATTCCCTTTCCACCGCGCTTCTGGACGCGGTACTCGTCGACACCGGTGCACTTCCCCATCCCCTTCTCGGTGACGACGAGCAGCGTCGCCTCGCGCTTGATCACCACCATTCCGATGACTTCGTCTTCGCTCCCCAGTTCGACCCCTTTGACCCCT
>DASURJ010000840.1:0-2105 GCA_036280115.1 Gemmatimonadaceae bacterium | reverse complement strand
CGATGACGGCGTGGGGCTCGTCCCTGGTCAATGACATTCCGGTCCCGGGCGACTACGACGGCGACGGCCGTGGCGATGTCGCGGTCTGGCGGCCGGGAAGTGGCACCTGGTATGTCCTAACCTCGTCAAGCGGCTACACGAACTTCTTCACGGTCAACTGGGGCAGCGGTACTGTGAGGGACGTGCCCGTGCCCGGTGATTATGACGGGGACGGGAAGACGGACATCGCGGTGTGGCGGCCAGGAACGGGGTTCTGGTACATCCTGAAGTCGACACTGGATTATGCGCCCGCTAGGAGCTTGCTGAAAAACTCGAGTTAAAACGGGATCGACACCGCGTCGGTCCCGTACTACCATCCCGGGCATGCGTGGAGACGACCAGCAGCCCGATTCGATGTTCAGTTACGTGTCGCCGGAGCAGCGCGTGCCGCGCGACCATCCGCTGCGTGCCATCCGCCAGCTGGTCGATGAGATCCTCCGCGACATGTCGCGCGAGTTTGACAAGCTGTACGCCGCCGTGGGGCGCCCATCGATCCCGCCCGAGCGGTTGTTGCGGGCTCAGCTCCTGCAGGTCTTCTACTCCATCCGCAGTGAGCGCCTGCTGCTGGAGCAGCTCGATTACAACATCCTCTTTCGCTGGTTCGTCGGCCTGACGATGGACGAGCCGATCTGGGACCCGACGGTCTTTACCAAGAATCGCGATCGACTGCTCAATCAGGAGCTCGCCCGCGGCTTCTTGCGGCGCGTCGTCGAGCGGGCCGCCGACTACATGTCCGACGAGCACTTCACGGTTGATGGAACGTTGATCGAGGCTTGGGCGAGTCAGAAGAGTTTTCAACGCAAGGATGGGCCGCCGGGCGGCGATGCGCGCAATTTTCACGGCGAATCGCGCACGAACGACACCCACGCGTCGACCACCGACCCGGACGCGAAGCTCTATCGGCGATCGCACAGCGCTGAAGCCCGCTTGGCGTACCTCGGACATCTCGTCATCGACAATCGCCACGGGCTGATCGTCGAGGCGATGGCGACCACGGCCGATGGCTACGCCGAGCGCGACGCCGCGGTCGTGATGTTGCGGCGGGGTGTCAAGCGTCGTCGGCAGCGACGATGCACCATCGGCGCGGACAAGGGCTACGACACGTTCGGATTCGTCGCGGCCACGCGCGCGCTCGGTGTCACGCCGCATGTCACGCAGAACGTGGGCCGACGCGGCGGCAGCGCGATCGACGGCCGCACGACGCGACACGACAGGTATGCGAAAAGTCAGCACGCGCGGCCTCGGATCGAGCCGGCCTTCGGCTGGTTGAAAACCGTCGGCTGGCTGCGCAAGGTGAAGCTACGTGGCCTGCCCAACGTCGATTGGCTCGTCGTGTTTGCGAGCGCCGCGTTCAACCTGCGGCGGCTCACCACACTCATGGCCGCCCCCGCATGAGCGTCGGACCATTCGCTCGTCCGGGTCGCCAAACGGCTGCCGCTCAACCGCAACGATGATCCGCTGGCGTCGCCGATGGTCATAGAATCGACGCAATTCATGCGTTTTTCAGCAAGCTCCTAGCGAACGTCGATGCCTCCGGCTTGCGGAGCGACTTCGACGGCGGCCACGATCGCGCTCGTCGCGAGATCGATCGCGACGACCGACCCCGGCTCGGCGCCAATCCCCTCGCTCGAGACGAACGCGTAGCGGTCGTCGCGCGTGACGACCGCCCCGTGGACTGCCGTTCGAGGGGTGCCGAGGCGCGCCTTCTCGGTCGCTGTCCGAAGATCGACGATCGAGACGGACCGATCGCGACGGTTCGTCGCCACGAGAAGGCGTCCGTCGCGGGTCGCGGCAAGGTTGTAGACACCGTTTCGCGCCGGCAGACGTCGGCGAATCGTCCACGCGTCCGCCGCAATCTCGACGATCTCGCTCGAGCCGTTGCAGGCGACGAAGATGGACGCGCCATCCGCCGACGGCTGGACCCATGTCGGCGAGCACGCGGGCCGGACGGCCGCCGCCGCGTCTGCTCCATGGGCGGGCATGTCGTGGCCCGCGGCGGCTGCGATCGGCGGTGGTCCTTCGCCCCCTCCCTCGGCGCCGCTGGTGAGCCGGAAATGCCTCGAGAC
>DASURJ010000839.1:0-30342 GCA_036280115.1 Gemmatimonadaceae bacterium | reverse complement strand
CGGCTACCGGATCGAGCTGGGCGAGGTCGAAGCGGTGCTCGCGGCGCTTCCCGGTGTGCGATCCGCAGCGGTCTCCGTTTGCGAGTACGGCGCCGGGGACCAGCGCCTCGTCGGCTACTACGTGCCGGAAAAGGGATCCGTGGTCGAGGCCGTCGCGCTCCGCGGTGAATTGGAGCGAGTACTTCCGCAGTACATGGTTCCGGCGAGTCTCGTCCCGCTGGATGCGTTGCCGTTGACCCAGAACGGGAAGGTGGACCGTCGGGCGCTGCCGCGCCCTGAGCTGCGCAAACCGCCCGATCATGACGAGTCCGACGCGCCCCGCGGGGATCTCGAACGCGCCCTCGCTGCGATCTGGCAGGAGACCCTCCACGTCGAGCACGTGAGGCGGACGGACGATTTCTTCGAGCTCGGTGGCCACTCACTGCTGCTCCAGCGAGTGCGCGTGGCCATCCGCGAGCGCACCGGATACGCGGTGTCGACGGCGGACATGTTCCGGAATCCGACGATCGCTGGGCTGGCTGGCGTCATCGCCGGGACGCCCGGTCGGGACACGAGCGACCGGCGGCAGGCACCGCCCCACCACGAGCGTCCGCCGATGTCGCTCGGTAAGGTTCTCCGGCGATTCCTCGTGCCGAGCTTCGTCTCGACGCTCTACTACTGGGTGCGCGATCGGGCGCGCGTGAGTCCGCGCGCCGAGGTGGAGATCTCCCGGCAGCTCACGTTCGGGCGGGGATGCGTCGTGGGCTCGTTCACGAAGATCAAGGCCGCCGACGGTCCATTGCGATTCGGGAAGCGGTGCGGTGTGGCGAACTCCTGCTTCATCGCGAGCGGCCCGGGAGGCCTGACCATCGGGGACCACTTCGGGTGTGGTCCGAACGTCTCCATCGTGGCCAGCAGCTTCGTGTGGGAGCGAACGGGGATCGCGCCGTCCGATCAGGGCGTCAGCTCGTTAGGCATCCGGATCGGGAATCATGTCTGGCTTGGCTCCAACGTCACCGTCCTCGACGGCGCGGTGATCGGGGACGACACGATCGTGGCGGCGGGCAGTGTGGTCGAAGGCAAGCATCCGCCGCGAGTCGTGCTCCGGGGCAACCCGGCCGAGGTCATCGCGCACCGCTGATTGTCGGGAATCGAGCGCTCGACCCGGGCCCATTCCGTCCATCCTGTCTCCCGCCGTTCACTGACCGGTCGCGATGTGTGTCGGCGTCCGATGGTCGGGCGGGAAAAAATGGAAAAGCAGGAGGGGGGATGGACAGGATGATCAGGATGACGAAGATGACCCACGCGGCAGCCGCGTTGCTCCCGCAAGCGGCCGAAGAAAGAGGGGAACGGACGCCCGGGACGCCACCGTCGCAGTAGACATCCCCCAGAGAGCTGTCGCCGATTCCCGGCTCTCGACTCCGGACTCCCGATTCCCGACGTTCAGCCGCGCAGCGACAGGTGCTCGTCGATCAGCGCCTCGAGCATGTCCACCGGCTCGCCCTGGATGTAGTGCCGGTACCAAACCTCGAGCGTGAACAGCAGCCACAGACGGTAACTGTGGTCGACTCGCCCGGTAACATGCTCGCCGACGAGCCGGCGCATCTCCTCGCGGCGGAAAATACCATGCTCCGCGAGTCGGCTCGTCTCGGCGACCTGCTCGATGAGGTGGCGCAGCTCAGACCGGAACCAGAGGCCGAGCGGAAAGCCGAAACCCTGCTTCTTCCGGTAGAGCAGGTCATGCGGCAGGTAGCGCTCCCCGAGCTTTCGCGTGACGTACTTGATGCGCCGCGACTTCATCTTCCATTCGGCCGGCAGGCGCATCGCGAACTCGGCCACGCGCCGGTCGAGGAACGGGTTCCTCGCCTCGAGGCTGTGCGCCATCGCCATCCGGTCCACGATCGGCAGCTGATGCTCCGCGAGCCGCGTCGAGCAGTCGGCGTGCAGCATCTTGTCGACGAGGGCGGCGGGGCTCCCGTTGCCGAAGTATTCCGCGAGAAGCCGCTCGCTCTCGTTAGGCCCGATGCGCTGCCACACGGCGTCGGTGAACAGCGCCTGCTTCAGCGTATGCGGGAACCGCAGGAACGCAGCACTCTCGGCGTACCGTTCGACGCCAGTCTCATCGGCAACCTGATCCAGCCAGCGCAGCTTCGTGGCAAAGCTCTTGTAGCCGAAACTCTCGGGCACGAGCCCGATGAGCGGGCGGAGAACGTGACGCCGGAGCGGCGCCGGAATCTGCGAGTACCGCTCGGCCAGCTCCTGGCCGAGGTAACGGTCGTATCCGGCGAACAGCTCGTCACCGCCGTCGCCGCCCAGGGCCACGGTGACCTGCTCGGCCGTGACCTCCGACACGACGTACACGCCGGCAGCAAACGGATCGACCGGTTCCTCGAGTGCCTTCGTCATCCGGGGGGCGAGCCGCGCCAGGTCCGGCTGCATCACCCGCTCGTGATGGCGCGTGTGATACTGCGTCGCGACGCGCCGCGCCCACGGGAGCTCGTTCTGCGAATCGAGGTCCACGCCAACGGAGAATGTGCGCAGCGGCTCTCGAGACGCCTTTGCCGCGTAGGCGACGACGAGGCTCGAGTCGATCCCACCGCTCAGGAACGCACCGAGCGGCACCTCACTCATGAGATGCTCGGCGACGACCTCGCGCATGAGGTGATCGAGGGCGTCGAGCGCTTCCGCTTCGGAGGCCCTCCACTTGGGCGCGTAGGCCGGCGTCCAGAGACGCTGAAACGTGCGCTCGGTGGCCGACACGTCCACGGCGTGCGCCGGCGGAATCTTCCTGATGCCAGCGAAGAGCGTGCGATCGCCTGGCAGGTAGCGCAGGCTCATATAATGCGACAGCGTCTCGAGATCGAGCTCGCGAGGTATCGTCCCTAACGCCAGAAGTCCCTTGATCTCCGACGCGAAGACGAAACCGAGTGGGGTTTCCGCATAGTAGATCGACTTCTGCCCCAGCCAGTCCCGCGCAATCGTCAGGCGATGCTCGCGCGCGTTCCAGATGGCGAGCCCGAACATCCCCTCGAGCCGATCGAGACCCGCCTGTCCCCAGACCCGCCACGCGTGGAGCGCAACCTCGGTGTCCGACGCGGTCTTGAACCTCTGCCCGCGCTCCTCGAGCTCCCGACGCAGCGTGCGATAGTTGTAGATCTCGCCGTTCATCACGATCGTCGCGCAGCCGTCGTCCAACATGATCGGCTGGGCGCCACCCTCGACGTCGATGATGCTCAGACGCCGGATGCCGAGCGCGATGTCCGGCCGCACGAAGAATCCGGCGTCGTCCGGGCCGCGATGCACCACCGCGCCGGCCATCAGTCGAACCAGTCGGTTCAGCTCCGTCGGGTTCGCTGGCTGACGAGGGACGATTCCTACGATGCCGCACACGGCGTCAACTCGGGCGCACCGACGACGGCTCCACGCCGACGATACCACCCCGCGGGGGTCGCGACTTCAGCTGGAGATACAGCAGTCCCCCGATCGCGGCGGTGATGAGCGTGATGGCGCGGACCAGCAACATGGCCGATAACGCCCCTGAGGCCGACACGCCCACCCGCGGAAAGAGGAGCACGCACGCCCATTCCTGAAGCCCGACGCCGTTGAATGCGAACGGCGCCATTCCAACCACCATCGAGATCGGGACGACGAAGAGGACGCCGCGCAGACTGACTGACTCGTGGAAGGCGGAAACCGCAACGTACATGTACAGAATGGCGCCCGCGTTGAAGACCAGCGACAGGATGAAGCTGTTCACGAACAGCCGGCGCTGGCCGCGATAGCGATGCAACGCAACCTGAAATTTCCTGAGCCGCGCGAGCTGCCGCGCGACCGCTTCGGGGCTCCAGCGAATCACCAGCTCGAGCATCGTCGGGTCGAACGCCACCCACGTGATGATGACGAGCCCGACACACGCCGCTGCAACGGCGAGCGTGAGCACCGAATTGTCGATCCGGTCGAGGTTCGCGAGCACCGCTATCACTGCGAGCGCCACCAGGACGACGAGTCCGGTCAGCCGCTCCACGAACACCGTCGCAAGTCCGGTCGCGGGATCGCTGATGCGCTTGCCGACCTCGTAGCTTCGCACCACGTCACCGCCGACGTTCGTGGGGAGCATGTTGTTGAAGAACACGCCCACGAGGTACAGCCGGAACAGCGACAGAAACCCCAGCTCGTGTCCCTGCGCGCGCAGGAGCTGCTGCCAGTTCAGCACCTTCGGGAGGAACGTGACATGGCCCACGATGAATGCGAGCACGATGAAGCCAACGTCGGCTCCGCGCAGCGCCGCCGCGAGCTCGGCGACACCCACCTTCCGAAGGACGAGCACCAACAGCACCGCCGTGACGACGAGCGACAGCGCCGTCCTCACCCTTGCGATCATGATGCCACCCGGCGGTACCGTGCGATCAACTTGTGACCCTCCTGGCCGAACAACAGTGCATCGAGTCGGACGACGACCCAGAAAAAGGGGTAAACCAACCCGAGCAGGCGAAATTCCTTCTCGAACTTCGCTACGTCCGAGCTCGTGATGACGGTGCCTTTCGCGGAACGGGCGACGCCGTTGCCGCCGGCTGCTCGCGCACGTTTGCGCTCGTAAACGGCGTTCAGGGTCAGGTCGAGTGTCTCGGCGAACGCCTTCGAGTACGTTCGGCTGCGCTCGAGCGCGAACCCGGCACCGAGCGTCTCGGTGAGCGTCGCGAGATTGTACCCCGGGCGCACGTGGCCGTGCTTCTCGTCCGTGAGTCCGACGGCGTGGCGCAATCGATTCAGCGGCGACCGAGGCTTGAGATGCGGCACGTTCACCACGAGCGTCCCGCCGGGCTTCAATACGCGCGCCATCTCGGCCGCGAACGCTCGGTCCGTCTCGATATGCTCGAGAAAATCGACGATCGCGATGACGTCGAGCGAGCCGTCCGGAAACGGCAGCGTCGTCCCGTCGATCCGGTGGACGTTGGTGCTTACCAGCCCCCGGATGGACTCGACCGTCTGTCCATCGAGGTCGGCGCTGTGCCACTCACCGCCACGCTGGCGGAGCAGAAGGCTCACGACGCCGTTGTCGCCGCCAATGTCGAGGCAGGTCTTTCCCTCGGTCGACTCGAGCATCTCGACGAGGCGACGAAACTTCTCCTGCTTGATCACCGACCGGCGATACAGCGCCAGTGCCCACGACTGGTTCACGCGGCAAGCGCCCCGCGACGGCGCGAGAGCTGGAGTTGGCGCTCGACCGCGTCATAGAAGGTCATCATCTTCCGTCGATATGCGTCGCGGCTGAACTCCGAGCGAACGCGGTGTGTTGCGGCGCGCACGAGGCGCGTCCGGAGCGCCGAGTCCTCGAGCAACCGCGCCAACCCGTCCGCCATCGACTCCGGGGTCGGGTCGACGAGCAACGCGATCTCCGAATCGAGCACCTGCGTGTGGGTGGGCAGACGTGTCGCGATCAATGGTCTGTCGCTATCGAGGTAGGAGTAGACCTTCATCGGCGTGTTCTGCCCCGAGAGCCGAGGGGAGGCGACAATCGTCGCGTGCCGGAGCACGTGCGGCAGCGCGGCGAGCGGCCGTGGCCCGACGAACCGGATGCGATCCGCCAGCCCTGATCCCTGAACCTGTGTTCGGTAACGCTGAACATCGGTCGGATGGCCGCCAACGACGACGAGCCGCGTGTCGGGCGCACGAGGGGCGATGAGGTGGAACGCGTCTACCAGAAGGTCGATGCCCTGATACCGCTCGAGGTTCCCGACGTAGAGAATCACTCGCCCCGAGCTCGACAGCGACTCCAGCTCGGTATCAGGCTCTGATCGGACAGACTGGTCACCGGCGACGTTCCGGTCCGGCAACAGGCTGAAGTCCTCGACGCGGTGGATGACCTTATCGGGCGCGTATCCGGCGGCGACATCTTGGAGCGCCTTGCAGACGGCCACCACCGCGAGGCTCTCCCGAACCAGTCGCGCCTCGAAGCGCTCGAGCACCCTCCGGGCGGAACCGAGCGAGGGGTATTTCTCGGTGAGCTGCTGCGCGAGCGATGAGTCCATGTCGTATACGTACGGAACCCCGAACAGCTTTTTCGTCGCGAGCGCGATGAACCCTGACTCCTCGACTGCGTGAACCAGATCGTAGCCGCCCCGTCGCATCATACCCACACAGTGTGGGAGCATCTCGACATCGTATGCCAGTTTCTTGAGCGAAAAACCGGGACGAACTCCCCCCATTGCGGGGATCGCGCCGACCCGATGGATCGCGCAGCCGGTGATCTCCACGGGCTCTCCCTCGGGAAAGCAGAGGACATCGACTGTATCACCGCGTGCCGACAGCACTTCGAGAACGGCGCGATCGGCGATCGGCGTCCCTCGGTGCTGGAAGAACGGGTGCGGTGCGAGAAACAGGATCTTCATAGTTGGAATGCGTCACGTACCGACGAGACTTCCTCGTCACGTCGCGCGGTGCTCCAGCCGAGTAATTTCGCTGTCAGTTCCGCCGCCGAGCACAATGCGGCCTCGGGAGGTGCCATCTCTGACGCGAGATCCGTGCGCCGGAATACAACGTCGGAGAGCCGCATTGCCATTTCACTGGAGACGGCGTGAATGACTTCAGCGCGGAGGACCGGACACCCAGGAGCAAGTGGCTCAGCCGCTTGTGGGTCGAGCGCGCGTGTGGCGGCAAGGACTGCCGCTGCCCCGGAACCATACAGCTGGGCTAACCTGCCTAACCGTGCGTCCGTTCCTTGCATAAAAGGGCCGCGTGCCACACCGCTCGCATCGAAGTTGTCGAGGGCACGCGGCACGGACGCCGTTCGGCACGGAGGTACCGAGGACCCCAGTGTGCGAAAGATCACATTGACGGCTTCCTCGGCCACGCGCCGCGCGGTCGTGTATTTGACCCCGAACACCGACACCAACCCGTGAGGTCCGCCATGCGCAGACTGATCGACGATCCGGGCACGCGCCATCAGTGGTGCGCTGACTGGGGCGGGGTCAGTGCGTCCATCGGCGGCTCCGGATGCGAGATCGACCGGGAGCAGGCCCGCGTGCACCCGACGAACATCGGCGAGCGTGAGGCCCAAGCCCGGGCACGCCTCGTTGCACTCCGCGAGAATCTCCGCGACGAGCTGCTGGCTCACTCGTGGCGGCTCGTTAGCGGCCCACGGGCGATAGAACGTCCCCACGAGCGAGCTCGACTGCCAAGGCACGAAGAACAGGTAGCGGCGGCCGCCACCGATCGGGTCATCGATCCTGCCTCGGCGGGATCGAACGCCGAAGGCCACGCGTTGTGGAACGGGGCGCGTTATCAGGTTGACAGCGAGCGCGCGGGCCGGGGCAGTGCCGGGCGCGTGGGGACCTCCTGCGACTCGCAGCACCGTTCCGGTCGCGTTGGCGACGGACCTCGCCGCGACGTCGAACGACGCCTCGGTGATCAGGTCGCGCAGCGTCGCGCCTGTCACGCGCCCGTTTTCGACGCGCAACTCCTCGCACCGCACGTAGTTCGCCGCGTGGGCCCCTTCAGCGACGGCCGCTTGAATGACGGCCAGGGTGAGACGTTCGGTATTCGACGCCTGTGCGTCGCACCAGATGGCGCCTCCGTCCAGCGGAACGGAGTCGAGCGGCGGCGCCAAATGCACGGCGGTCGCCCGATCGACGACGCGGCCGGGCTCGATCCGGTCATCCGGGGGGAGAGTTTGGCGCGCCGTGGCACCGATTCGGTCGTTGAGCCACAACGCCATCGCCAGTGCGGGGCGCCCTTCTTTTCCGTACCCGCGCGTCGGAACCATGAACTGCAGTGGTCGTACGAGATGCGGAGCGAGCGCCAACAGCGTCGCGCGCTCGTTGATCGATTCGACCACGCGACGAAAGTTGACCTGTTGGAGGTAACGCAGTCCTCCGTGGATCACCTTGAGGCTGTTTGCCGAGGCGGCCGCGCCGAAATCGCTCGCGTCGATGACGGCAACCGTGAGGCCCCGCAGCGCGGCATCCCACGCGATGAACGCGCCATGGATTCCGGCGCCGACGACCAGCAGGTCGAACCGCGTCGTGGAAAGCGCGGCTGTGTCGCGATGAATCCAACGTGGTGTCAGGTGGGCCTCGGGGTGATGATTGGTAAAGCTACGACCCGTACGAGACGAACGAGTTACGACACGACACTGACACCGGATCGAACGTCACACCGGCTCGGTGGGGACATCAACAGGCCGCGATCGCGCGTCCATTTCTGGGGGGCCGCAGCATGAAGGTTCTGGTCACTGGAGGGACGGGGTTTACCGGGACAGCGCTCGTCCGCCGTCTCATCGGCGCCGGACATCAGGTCGTTGCGCTCGACAACAAGCCGGGCCTGGCGTGTGACGCGCTCCAGGCGATGGGAGCGGAGGTTCACATTGGATCCGTGACCGACCCCGCCGCCGTCGCAGCGTGCATGGAGGGTGTGGAGTTCGTCTTCCATCTCGCGGCGGCCTTCCGTGAGCTCAACGTGCCCGAGAGCCTCTACGACGAAGTGAACGTCCAGGGAACCCGGAACGTGGTGGACGCGGCGCATCGCGCGGGCGTGAAGAAGTTCGTGTACTGCAGCACATGCGGCGTTCACGGAAACGTCGAGCGTCCCCCCGCTGATGAAGATGCCCCGATTGCTCCGGCGGACTATTACCAGCGGACGAAATACCTCGCGGAGCCCATCGTCCTGGAGTACCAGGAAAAAGGGCTTCCGACAGTAATCCTCCGCCCGGCCGCGATTTACGGCCCCGGGGACCCGGAACGGTTCCTCATGATCTTCCGCCGCGTCGTGACCGGCGGATTCCCGATGTTCGGGAGCGGCCGGACGACGTACCACCCGCTGTACGTCGACAACCTCGTCGACGCATTCATGTTGTGCATGGAGCCTGGCCGCGGTGAGGGTCGCGCGTACCTCATCGCCGACGAGCGCTACTACTCCATCGAGGAGATCGTGCTCGCTGTCGGGCGTGCGCTGGAGATTCCGGTCAAGATCCACCATTTCCCGATCACGCCGCTGGTCGTGGCGGGCCACATCGTCGAGAAGGTATGTCGGCCGTTCGGCATTGCGCCGCCCATCTTCCCGCGCCGCGTCGACTGGTATCGGCAGAACCGGGCGTTCGACATCACTCGCGCGAAGCGTGAGCTCGGATACATCGCGCGCGTGGGACTCGATGAGGGCCTTCGACGAACGGCCGCCTGGTACATCGAGAACGGGTACGTTCGCGTGCCGGACGCTGAGATCGGGCCCGTACGCGCCGCCCCGAGGAGTACGTGATGACGGAGACGGCGCACCCGGACGTCGAGACCGCATCCGATGATTACGCACGGCGGTTCGCCGGTGCGATCGGATCGTGGATGCTCGCCGCGCAGGCGCGCGCCGTCGCCGACCTCCTGCAACCGTTGCCGGTCGGATCACGCGTACTGGACGTCGGCGGTGGTCACGCTCAGCTCACGCCCGTGCTCATCGAGCGCGGGTATCATGTCGTCGTCCTCGGGAGCGCCGCCGCGGCCGCCGGTCCCCGCCTGCAACCGTTCCTCGATGCCGGGCTCGTCGAGTTCAGCGTGGGGAGCCTCACGAATCTGCCGTTCGACGACGCCGCGTTCGACGCCGTCGTGAGCGTTCGCCTCCTCCCACATCTCCCGGGGTGGCGCACGTTCCTCGCGGATGCCTGCCGCGTGGCGAGGTGGTCGGTCATCGTGGATTACCCGTCGATTCGAAGCGTGAACCGGTTCGCGGAAGCGACGTTTGCCTTGAAGAAGCGCATCGAAGGGAACACGCGCACGTTCACGCTGTTCGACTCCATCGAAATCGATGCGGCGTTCGAGGCGTGTGGGTTTCGGGTCGGGGATCGCCGCTCCGAGTTCTTCCTGCCCATGGTCGTGCACCGCATGCACCGACTCCCTGCGCTCGGGCGGACGCTCGAGGCGCCCGGCCGGTGGCTGGGACTCACGCGTCGGTGGGGGTCGCCGGTCATCGCGCGAGCCGATCGAGTGGGACACGGTGCTCTGCGGGCCGGCCTGAGCTCATGAGCTTGCGTCGCACCCAGCCGATCGTCGTTGTCCGCGTGCATTCGACCCGTAACGTAAGAGCGGCTCGATGACGAGCGACGTCGCCGATCGGCCAACCGCGACTGCGTTCGAGGCTCGGCCGGCCCCCGAGCCGGCGTCGCCAGGGCGGGAGCCTGCGGGCACCGTTAGGCCGTCGCGCTGGGCCCTTGTGGTGCTCCTCGCGGTGCTGTTGTTCGGCACCTGGGTGCGGCTCGTCGACCTCGGAAAGGGGGACTTCTGGACGGACGAGCTGTATCACGTCTTTGCCGCAGAGGCCCTCGCGCGCGGCGACGGTCCGCGCCTCCCGTCGGGCGAAGTGTACGGTCGGGGGATCGACGTCACTCGCCTCGTCGCGGTGGCGCGCGCACATATCGACGACCCCGAGCTCGCGGCACGACTCCCGTCGGCCATCTTCGGCGTCGCGGGACTCTTCGCATTCGCCGTGATCGCGTGGCGCGTCGCGGGCGCGTGGACGGCGGTGTGGGCCGTGCTTCTCCTCGGAGTGTTTCCTGTGCCGCTGCAGGAGGCGCGTAATACGCGCTTCTATACCCTCCAGCTGCTCCATGGCCTCGTCGCGTTCTACGCCGGCTGGCGAACACTGGCGCCTCAAGGCTTCTCGATCGTAGGCGCGGATCCGAGCGCCCCCACGCTTCGGGAGCGTTGGGGGTGGGCGGCATTGACGGCGGTCGCGTTCGCCGCGGCCGCGCGCGTTCAACCGACAACGCTATCCGTCGGCGCGGGGTGGGGAGTGTGCGTGCTCCTGTTCGCCGTTGCCGATGCGAGCCGGCTGGGCAAGCGGGCCCTCCGTGAGAGCATTGCGGTACAGCTCAGCATCGCGGGGCTCGCGGGAACGGCGGTGGTGGTCGCGGCGCGACCCGACCTCATCCGTGAGACGCTGGCGTTGGCGATGTATGTCCCGCTCTGGGCCGAAGGGACGTATTCGCCTCGTACGTACTATTGGATGCTGGTGAACTTCACGCCGCTCCTGTTGTCGCTGGTGCCGCTGATCTTCGTGGCGGTGTTTCGGCGAAGCCCTGCGCTGATGACGTTTCTCCTCATGTGGTTCGCGGTCCCGTTCGCGCTCCACAGCTTCGTGTTCCGATTCCAGACCGAGCGCTACGTCTTGTTGGCACTGCCCGCGCTGTTCCTCGCAGCCGGGATCGCGGCCGCGGACGGATGCGGCGCACTCTTCCGCATGGTATCGACGAAGGTCGAGCGACTGCATCGCGGCGTGTCACCGCAGCTCGCTCGCGTGGTCGCAGCGGGAACGGTGGCGATGATCTCGGGGTTCGCGCTCTTAACCACGCCAGCGTTCAGCAGGGCTAAACGCGTGGCGACTGGTGATCTCGAAGTGCGTTCTGAAACGAACTGGAAGGCTGCCCTCGAAGTCTTGCGATCCACTCCGGGTGCCGATACGCTACCGTGGACCAGTAATCAGAGCATGGCGGCCCGGTACTACTGGGGTCGTCTGGATTTCGCGATCGAGCGCGGGCTGCTCGACCGCCCAGAGGGCGGCCCGGAGACGGTTGGACCGCGTCCGACCACCATTCATCCCGAGGGCTCCCGTGACTATTACCTCGGAGTCCCGGTCGTATGGCGAGCGAGCTCCGTTCGCGAGTTCTTTGGGCCGGGACGCGATGTGATCGTGGCGTTTGACAGCACTGTACAATCGAGGTTTCCCGAGTCCGTGATGAGCGAGCTTCGAGGCGGAAACGCGCAGGAGCTCTGCCTGGGGCGATGCGGAACGGTGTTGCTCTACCGGTGGACACTCGCTCCGGACGACAGCGCCGCGGGGCGATAGCGTGTCGACCATCGTGGTGGTGCGCCGCGTGCCGGCGGCGTCAGCCGAGCTTGCTGGCGGAACGAGCTGTCGCACCGCCAGCGTGGCCGGTGTGTCTGGTGAGCAGTCGCACGGCGTGAGTACCCGCGTCTCGAGTGGAGGGTAAGTGGACAGGCGTCCCGAGCTGTCGATCGTTGTACCCCTCTACAACGAAGAGGAGAACGTCCAGCCGCTCGTGAACGCGGTCTGCGACGCGCTCGCCTCGTGGGACTGGGAGCTCGTCCTCGTCGACGACGGCAGCAGTGACACCACCGCGCTGCTCATGGCGAGCCTCGCGCGCGACAACCATCGCCTGCGGCCAGTCTACCTCGCCCGCAACTACGGCCAGACGACGGCCATGCAGGCGGGCTTCGATGCGTGTCGCGGCCAGATCGTCGTGAGTATGGACGGCGATCTCCAGAACGACCCCCACGATATTCCGACGTTGGTGGCGAAGCTGCGCGAGGGGTACGATCTCGTGGCCGGCTACCGCGTGCGACGGCAGGACCGGTTCCTCACGCGGAAGGTGCCATCGTGGATCGCGAACCGGTTGATTCGCTGGGTGAGTGGCGTGCCGATCCGGGACAACGGGTGCACGCTGAAAGCGTACCACCGGTCGCTGCTCGACCGGATCTTCCTCTATTCCGATATGCATCGGTTCATTCCGGCCGTCGCGGCCGGGACGACCGGTGCTCGCATCACCGAGGTTCCCGTTAGGCACGAGCCGCGCCGCTTCGGCACGAGCAAGTACGGGCTCTCACGCATTCTGAAGGTGCTGGGCGACTTGATGGCGGTGAAGATGATTCGGTCGTTCCGCGACCGTCCGTTGCGAATGTTCGGGATCGCCGCGATGGTGGCGACGGGGGTCGGCATCATCTCGGCCGGCTTGTCGCTCCAGGGGGCGCTTTCGGGCAACGCCGAGGAGCGGAACGTGCTCATCTTTCCCACGACGGCGCTGCTGTGCCTGAGCCTCGCGTGTTACCTCGTGATGCTCGGGCTCATTGCCGAAGTCGCGTTACGTGAAGCGCGCGCCGAGTTCGGCGACATGGGTCCCCTCGTGACGGAGCAGGTTGGATGACCCGCGCAGCCGAACCTCGCGCGATCGAGCCCCGCGCTGCCGCCACGTTCGATGCGCCGCCGAGCGAGACCGCGGAGCGCCTCGTGACGGTCCTCGTGCCGGTCACCGGGGACCCGGATGACCTCGGCGACCTCTATCGCGAGTACTCGGCGCCGTTTCGAGAGAGCGGGACGCCGTTCGAGTTCATCTTCATCGCCGCGCCGTCGTGCTCGATGCGCATCCCCCAGCTCGAGAAGCTGGTCGAGGCCGGCGAGCCGGTCCGTGGATTCGTCGCCCAGACGATCTCCGAGGCCACGCTGCTGCGCGTTGGCGTGTCGGCCGCGCGCGGCGATCGTATCATCACCCTGCCGGCATTCCACCGGGTCGAGGCGCCGGCGCTCCTCCAACTGGTGGACCGGCTCGACGAGGGCGCGGACTTCGTGGTCGCCCGGCGCTGGCCGCGCCGCGACGCATGGGTCAATCGCGCGCAGGCGTGGGTGTTCCACTGGATCACGAAAACGCTGCGTGGCGAGCGCCTCAACGACGTCTCGAGCGGCGTGCATGCGACGCGACGCGACGTGATCAACGACCTGCCGCTCTACGGCGATCTCTTCCGGTTTCTCCCGATTCTCGCGTTAGGTGCCGGCTTCAATGTCGCCGAGGTCGACGCGCCGCAGCACCCGGCCGACCGCCGTGCGCGCCTCTACCGCCCCGGCGTCTACGTGCGGCGTCTGCTCGACGTCATGGGGCTGTTCTTCCTCGTGCGGTTCACCGAGAAGCCACTCCGGTTCTTCGGGCTGGTCGGGGCCGCCGGACTGGTGGCGGGGAGTGCGGTCCTCCTCCTGTTGCTCGTCGAGCGGATTCTCGGCAAGGGCGTCGGCGACCGCCCACTGATGATCATCGGCGTCCTGCTGATCGTGCTCGGCGTGCAGGCCGTGGGTCTCGGGCTGGTGGGCGAGATCATCGTGCACCTGCACATTCGCCGCACGCGGAGGTATCGCGCGCTCGGGACGGCAGAGATCGATCGACGGATCTCCGCCGTCGGCGCGAGCCCGGCCAGCCCGAACGGGACGCGTCAGGCGCCGTGACACGCGGCCGGCGCACCTAACGTCGCGCCGGCGTGACCCCTCCAGGAGTCACGCGGCAACTCACTGACCGGACTGCCCGGTGCTGCACGGCGGGAGCCCTTCCGCCAGCACACCACGGTACATCTCGGCGAGGTCGTAGTCACCGCGCGTGCGTTCCTCGCGTCCCCCTCGGTACGCTGCGCCGTACGTCGTTTCGGAAATCGACACGCGCAGCGGCAATCGAACCACGTCATCCGGCAGCGGGGGCAGCATTCCGTCCAGCAGGCATCGCTGCCCGTTCACGATCGCGACGATCGACGGGTAGAGCTCGACGCGCATGGTATGCGCTCGGCCGGGCTCGAACGGCGTAGGCCGAAAACGGCGCGCGCGCTATCGAACCGGCGGGCCGACCACCAGGTGAGCGTCACCGCACAGACGAAGTAGATCGGCGCAGCAACAGGAAGACTGTCGGGACCGTGGACACTGACCGCGAGCAGCACGAAGGCGGCCGCGGCGTCCAGCACGGTGAACACGGCGGCGAGTGCGACGGACCGTCGTCGCACGGGTCACCGTTGGCCGCTGGCACCCAGCGCTCCCGGGCCCCGGAGGACTCGCCCCGGCGTTGCACCCGTGTGTCGTCCGTCGCGCACGACCGCCGTCCCGTTCACGAACACGTGGTCCACGCCGCGGCTCAGCTGGTGTGGTCGGTCCGGCGTGGCGACGTCGATGATCGTTCGGTCGTCGAAGATCACGATGTCCGCGAACATTCCCTCGCGGAGCAAACCACGATCGCGAAGACCGAGTCGTGTCGCGACGGCGCTCGTCATCTTGCGCACGGCCTCCTCGAGTGTGAACAGCTTCTCGTCGCGCACGTAGCGACCGAGGATGCGCGGGTAGGTGCCGTACGTGCGCGGGTGCACGACGCTTCGCGCGCTGTCGGGGTCCGCGCCGCCAGCGTCGGTGCCAATGACCACCCACGGCCACCGGATCTGCATCCGTACGTTCTCCTCGGACATCGTGAAGTTGATCTTCGAGAGATCGCGCCCCTCCGCGAGGATCAACTCCACGACGGCTTCGGGCCACGGCTTACCCATGTCTGCGGCGATGTCACTCAGCAGCTTGCCCTCGTACTTGATGAGCTCGGGCTTGCGGAAGTCGCCGATCATGTAGCTGCCCGGCCCCTCGTGCTGGCACAGCGGCGCGCCGTTAGGGTCTGCCATCTCGCGCAGAATGCGCTCGCGGATCTGTGGATCGCGCAGGTTGTCGAGCAACTTCCCCTCCTCGGCGGCCCAGTCCGGGAAGCACTCGCCGAGGTTGTTTCCCGAGAAGGGATACGGATACATGGTGGCGCCGACGTCGAGGCCCGACGCGCGCGCGGAATCGATCTTCGCGACGGCGCCTGCCGCTTTGCCCCAGTTGCGCCGGTTCGACGCCTTCAGGTGGTAGATATCGAGCCGCACGCCACCCGCGCGCGCGATGCGAAACGCCTCGTCCATCGCCTCGAACAGCGAATCATCCTCCGACCGCATGTGCGTGATGTAGCCGCCGTGGTACGGCGCCATCGCTTTCATCATCTCGATGAGCTCACGCGTGGACGCGTACGAACCGGGCGGGTAGATCAGCGCTGACGAGATGCCGAACGCCCCGTCACGCATGGCGTTCGCGACGACCGCGCGCATGGTATCGAGCTCGGCGGGACCCGCGTCGCCGGGGGTCTGTCCCATGGCGTACGCGCGCACGGTCGTCGCGCCAAGGTACGAGCCGACGTTCACGGAATTCGGATGGCGCCCCATCGCATCGAGCCAGGCACCGAAGCCGCGCGCACCGCGGAACGAGCGCTGGAGCGCCGCACGTTCAGCGGGCATCTCGGTGACCTCGAGCAACGCGTCCATCCTGTCGTTCGACGGAGCGGGGGTCGTTGCCTCGCCGAGGATCTCGCTCGTGACGCCTTGAGTCACCTTGCTGAGGACTCTCCCGTCCCGCCAGAGGAGGGCATCCCACGAGTGACTCTGGATGTCGATGAATCCCGGCGCGACGATCTGACCCCGGGCGTCGACGCGCTCTCGCGCCGTCGCCTCACGGAGCGCACCCGGCGGGGTTACGGCGGCGATGCGATCGCCGCGAATGCCGACGTCGCCGTAGGTCCACGGATTTCCGGTGCCATCGACGACGCGCCCGTTCTCGATCACCACGTCGTAGGCGCCGGTGTAGGGAGACGGCGCGGTACCGGCGCCGCGCCCGGCACATGCGGTGAGCGAGACCGCGAACGCGATCGAGAGCCGCAGGCGGGTCCGGACCGGGCTATGCACCGAGCTTGGCCTTGAGGAATGCGACGGTGCGCGGCCACGCGTCCTGCGTGGCCTTGAGGTTCGCGCCGGCGTTCTGCTCCTGGCCGCGGAGGAAGCCGTGCCCCGCCCCCTCGTACACGTGGAACTCGTACGACTTTCCGAGCCGTTTCATGGCGGAGTCGGTGGCGGGCACCGTGGCGGTGATGCGCGCGTCGGAGCCGCCGTAGAGGCCGAGGACCGGCGCCTTGATCGCTGCCATCTGATCCGCCGTCGGCGGCGAGCCGTAGTAGACCACCGAAGCGCCTAACGTGGGGGCGTGCACGGCGTGCAGAAACGACCGCGCGCCGCCCCAGCAGAAGCCCACGATCCCGTACTTCGGGAGCGCGGCGGGCAACGCCATGCCGTATTTCGCCACCGCGTCGAGCCGCGTGTTCACCATCTCGGGGGTGAGCTCGCGAATCGCGGGGCCCGCGGAGTCACGCGCCCACTCGCTCGTGAGGTTACCCTTCCGCGCTGGCGTCAGCATGTCCGGGGCGATCGCAATGAACCCTTCGGCGGCCATCTGGTCGGCGACGGCGCGCGCCCACGTCGTGAGCCCGGTGTTCTCGTGCAGCACGATGACGACAGGCGCTTTCGTGCTGCGCTCGGGGTAGACGACCCACGACATCACGCTGTCGGCTCCGACCTTCACGGCGACCCACTCTCCGTGGCGCGGCGACTTCGCAAGGCGGTCGGCGGCCGTCGTGGCGGACGCCGGCAGACTCGTGCCTTGCTGCGCGCTCGGGTTGGACTGGGGCGCGGCTACGGCGGCCGCCCCGTGATCGTCGTGGTCCGAATGATCATCGACTGCTGCGGCTGGGCGAGCGCGCGCGACGACGTAGCCGACCGAACCGGCGAGCGCCACGAGTGCGAGAGATGAGAGTCGCATGGCCATGTCCTGCGATTCGAGGAGAGGTACGACGGCGGGCCGGCGAGCGCTGCACTGGCCGCGCCCGGGGATGCTCGAACGCGGGGAATTGTCTCGCGAAAACCGGCGGGCCGCAACGTGGGCGCGCCGGAGCGAGGACGACAGCCGTCGGCGGAAACTCGCTCTTGACGACGCCCGTACGGTGGTATACCTCACGTGGTGAGTGTATCACCACGTGAGGCATCTCCCCGCGAGGGCTGAATGGCGCAATCATCGCTCGGTCTCCTGCAGGGCACGGTCGACGTGCTCATTCTCCGCACGCTTGCCTGGGCACCCATGCACGGGTACGGCATCGCGCGCTGGATCAGCGACCGGAGTGACGGCGCCTTCGCGGTCGAGGACGCCGCGCTCTACCAGGCGCTGCACCGCCTCGAACGGAAGGGGCTGGTCGAGTCCGAATGGGGGACGTCGGAGAAGAACCACCGGGCGAAGTACTACAGTCTGACGCCCGCTGGCCGGCGGCACCTCAAGACCGAGGTCGCCGAGCTGCGTGAGTACATGGGCGCCCTCTTCCGCGTGCTCGACCCGGCGTAACGGCCGTATGTCGGACCATCCTGGCCGGCGTCGCGAGTTTCGGTTTGCCTGGCGCACGAAGCGTCGGGTCACGAGCGACATCGACGACGAGCTGGCCTTCCACCTCGCTCGAAAGACCGAGGCGCTGATCGCCACAGGGTACGAGCCGGCTGATGCCCGCCTGGAGGCGGAGCGGCAGTTCGGCAACCTCGAGTACACGAGACGCTATTGCCGCGACGAGGACGTGCGTCGCGAACGGGAGGCTCGGCACACCACCATGATGGACGAGCTCAGGCAGGACTTCGTCTACGCGCTTCGCGCGCTCCGCTCCGCCCCGGGGTTCGCCCTGGTCGCCCTGCTCACGTTGGCGTTAGGCATCGGCGCCAACACCGCCATCTTCAGCGTGGTGCGCGGCGTGCTGCTCGCCCCGCTCCCGTTCCCCGATGCCGACCAGGTCGTGCGCGTCTGGCAGGCGAACCCAGGCGAGAACGAGCAACGGTCGCAGGTCTCGGAGCCCGACTACCTCGAGTGGATCGAGTCCACGAAGCGGTTCGCGTCCATGGGCGCGTACTGGTACATGCCGGGTGGAAGCGGCGCCGATCTCACCGGGATCGGGACGCCAGAACGCGTGGAAGGTGCCTACGTCACGCCCGGCTTCTTCCCCACGCTGGGCGCGCGGGCGGCGGTCGGCCGCACGCTTCGCGACGAGGAAGCGGTCGTGGGCAACGATCGATTCATCGTGCTGAGTCACGGGTTCTGGCAGCGGCGCCTCGGGGGTGACCGCTCGATCGTCGGACGCGCGCTCACGATCGACGGGAAGCCGTTCACGGTGGTGGGCGTCATGCCGCCCGAGTTCACGTTCCCGGCGGATCGAATCGACTACTGGATGCCGTTGACGGTCATGGGGCCGGATGCGATCGGCCGGCAGCGCGGGAGTCGTTTCCTCGACGTCATCGGTCGGCTGGCGCCGGGTGTGACACCGGCGCAGGCACAGGACGAGCTCGCGGCGGTCGCGCGTCGAATCGCGGAGCGCGAGCCGGACGCGCGCGGCTGGAGCGGCGTGACGATTCTCCCGGCGCGCGAGGCGATCGTGGGCGATGTCAGGCGCCCGCTTCTCGTCCTCCTCGGCGCAGTCGCGTTCGTTCTCCTCATCACGTGCGTGAACATCGCGAGCCTGCTCCTGGCCCGCGCCACGGCTCGCCAGAGCGAGCTGGCGGTCCGGTCAGCGCTCGGCGCCGGCCGAGGGCGCATCGTCCGGCAGCTCGTGACCGAGAGCATGGTGCTCGCCCTGTTCGGCGGTGCGCTGGGCATGGTACTCGCCTACGCCGGCGTCCGCGCGTTAGGCACGCTCGGCGCCGCCGAGTTGCCGCGGGCACAGGCGATCCGGATCGACGGCGCCGTGCTCGCGTTCGCGCTCGGGCTGTCAACGGCGTCCGGGCTTCTGTTCGGGCTTCTGCCAGCGCTCAGAGCCACGTCGCGGAGCTTGCAGGGCGTGCTCCGTGCCGGAGCGCGAGGCACGGTCGGGGGCACTGGCCAGCAGCTTCGCAGCGCACTCGTTGTCGCCGAGGTGGCGCTCGCGGTCGTCCTGGTGGTGGGGGCCGGGCTCGCGGCCAAGAGCTTCGCGCGGCTGCTCGACGTGAATCCCGGATTCGAGCCCGACAACGTACTGGCGGTCCGACTCGGGATGGCGTTCGAGCGGCTCGGCGAGGAGCGCATGCCGGCATACTACGAGGGCTTGCTGGCGCGCCTCGCTGCGGTTCCGGGCGTCGAAGCGGTCGGTGCCGCGAAGAACTTCCCTCTTCGGGGCATGGGTGAGCCGTGGACGGCGATCGTCCCGGGGAGCGAGGTAGGCACGGGCGATCGCGAGATTCGCGTCCCGGTCCTGCACACGAGCGCCGATTACTTCCGCGCGCTGGGCATTCCGTTGCGGTCGGGTCGCGCCTTCACCTCGGCCGATCGCCAGGGTGCACCATTCGTGTGGGTCGTGAACGAGGCGTTCGCGCGCCGGTACTGGCCTAACGAGAACGCGGTCGGCAAGACCATCCGGCTGGGGAACACGCCGGTCGAGATCATCGGGGTGGTGGGAGACACCCGCCAGCGGAGCCTCACGGAGCCGCCGGAGCCCATGGCGCACATCCACTATCTCCAGAACATGCGGTCGGGGTTGAGTCTCGTCATCCGCACGTCGGGCGCTCCGGGCCGCTACGCCAACGCCATCCGTCAGGCGATCTGGTCGGTGGACCGCGACCAGACGATCATCAGCGTGGAGACGATGTCGGCAATCGTCGGCGGGAACGTGAGCCGGCCGCGTCTGCTCGCGACGCTGCTCCTCCTGTTCGGGATCATGGGGCTGACGCTCGGCACACTCGGTATCTACGGGGTGTTGGCGTACGCGGTGAGTCAGCGTCGCCAGGAGATCGGTGTGCGAGTTGCTCTGGGCGCGACGCCACGGTCGGTGCTCGGGCTCGTCGTGCGTCAGGGGATGGCGCTTGCGGTCGTGGGCGTCGTGGTCGGTGTCGCGGGAGCGCTCGCGCTCACGCGGGTGATGGCGTCGGTGCTCTACGAGGTGAAGGCGACGGACCCGGTGACGTTCGCGACGGTGGTGGCGGTGCTTCTCGGCACGGCGCTCGTCGCGAGCTGGTTGCCGGCGCGGCGAGCGCTTCGCATCGATCCGGTACAGGCGCTCCGGTACGAGTAGAACGGGATTGGGAATCGTTAGGCCGTCGTGTCAGCGGGGCGGCGGGACGTTGTCGGGGTCGGCGGTCTGATCCGTCGGGCCGCGTCCCGGCCGCCGCCCCTCGAGCGCGTCTACGATCTCGCCACCCGCGTCCGCCGCCGAAACGTCGCCGCCGATCGATCGCTCGTTCGGCACATCGGCTCCCTCGTGCGGTAACCCTTCGCCACGTAGAATGCCGCCGATGACACCCGTCGTGGCGCAACCGCCATGCCCGTTGCCGTGTAGCTTCCGTCACGACCACGCCACGCCCGCGACATCCAGGGTCCACGATCGAGGCCGCATTCGGAGATCCCATGAGCGAAACTGCCGGTCACCATTCGCCTGCGTATCCGTACGCTACGCACCTCGACGTGCGCTTCCCCGCCCTCGAGAAGATCGAGCTCGACCCGCTCGTCACGGCAGTCACGGATGAGTGGTACAATCAGACTCTCGTGCGCGTGAACGACTCCGTCGTTCGGCTCGGTGTCATGCAGGGCGAGTATCACTGGCACAAACATGATGACGATGACGAGTTCTTCTATGTGGTGGCCGGTCGGTTTCTGATCGACCTGGACCCGGCTGAGGACGGTGTGACGCCGGGTCGTGTGGTCGAGCTCCGGCCGCGCGAAGGCTTCGTCGTGCCGAAAGGGGTGGTGCACCGGACGCGCGCGCCGGAACGTTCGGTCATACTCATGGTCGAAACCGCCGCGATCGTCCCGACCGGCGACTGACAGGAACCGAACCGCGATGATCGTCCATCTGATCGACGGCACCTACGAGCTGTTCCGCCATTTCTACGGCATTCGGCGCTTCAAGAAAACCGACCCGCCGCGCGGGGCCGTCGCCGGCGTGCTACACACCGTCCTGCAGATGATCGAGGAGGGCGCCACGCACGTCGGGGTCGCGACGGATCACGTCATCGAGTCGTTCCGCAACGAGCTCTGGGCTGGCTACAAGACTGGCGAGGGGATCGAGCCTGCGCTGTGGGCGCAGTTCCATCCGCTCGAGGAAGCGCTCGCCGCCATGGGTGTCGCCGTATGGCCGATGATCGAGCTCGAGGCCGACGACGGGCTCGCCTCCGCCGCCCACCTCGCTGTCGCCGATCCGCGCGTCGAGAAGGTGAGCATCTGGACGCCCGACAAGGATCTCGCCCAGTGCGTCGTGGACGATCGCGTGGTGCAGGTCGACCGACGGAGCGGCGCCATCCGCAACGCCGAGGGGGTCCGTGCCAAGTTCGGCGTGGCGCCAGGACTCATCCCGGACTATCTCGCGCTCGTGGGAGACTCGGCGGACGGGTACCCGGGCCTGCCCGGGCTCGGGCCGAAGACGGCGGCGTCGATGGTCAACCGATACGGCCCGATCGAGAGCTTTCCGGCGGAGGTACTCGGACCGAATCAGGAGCTGGCGCTGCTATTCAAGAGGCTCGCGACGCTTCGGACCGATGCGCCGCTCTTCAGCGATGTCGACGAGCTGCGCTGGCGTGGGGCGACGGGGGCGTTTCCGGCGGTGGCGGCGGATATCGAGGACGCGCGCCTAACGAAGCGCGTGGCGGCGTTGGAGACGCGGCTCGCGGCGGTGTAGGCCGCGCACGGCCTTGGGGCCGGCTTCGAGTTCAATGGGATTTCAATGGGGTCAGACTCGATTGAGATCTTCAATCGAGTCTGACCCCATTGAAATTCGGCCCCGACGCCGATTCCTCAGCTCGCGACCTGCGACAGGTCCCGCACCGCCTGCTGCAGCTTCTTCACGCGCGGCGCGTCGCACGAGCTCGACGCATCGGCCTCGAGCTGCGTGGCGATCGCGCTCAAGGCATCGCGCCGCTGCGCCGCCGTCGCGCGCTCCGCGTTGTTCAGCGACTGCCTGACGGCCGAGATGCGATCACCGCTCATGCACTTGTTGCGCTCGAGCTGGTCCACGAACGAGCGAGCGAGCGCAAAGCTCGGTGGCCAACTGAACTTCGGCTGACCCTGCGCGTTGAAGTAGTCGAGGTGCACCGTCTTCGCCGCGTCGATCTCGTTCTGCGACAGGAACTCGCTCGGCGTGAGCTCCGCGATGTCGAGTCCGCGCCCGATCTCGGAGCTGATGATGTTCCCGTTGTACCAGTACGCCGACCACGAGCCGCCCATCGCCATGCGCGTCGAGTCGGCCGGGCCGCGGTCGAAGAACGCGATCTCCTTCGGATTCTTGGGATCGGTCCAGTCGAAGATCGAGATGCCGCCCTGATACCAGGCCTGCACCATCACGTCGCGGCCGGGGATCGGAATCAGTGACCCGTTATGCGCGACGCAGTTCTCCTGCGCGGTCTGCTTGGCCGGGAGCTTGTAGTAGCTCTGGAAGACCATCTTGCCGTTCTCGATCGTGAAGATCGCGTTCGCGCCCCACTCCTTCGGATCGGACGCACGGCACTTCGGCGAGCCACCGCCGCCCCACTCGTCGGAGAACAGGATCTTCGTCCCGTCGTTGTTGAACGTCGCGGAGTGCCAGTACGCGAAGTTCGAGTCGGCGACAGCGCCGATGCGCACCGGGGCAGTCGGGTTCTTGATGTCGATCAGGAGCCCGTACCCTTCGCACGCGCCGCCAGCGAGACCGACGGCCGGATAGACCGTGATGTCGTGACACTGCGTGGGGCCTGGCTTCGGGCCGCTCGACGGGCCCTCGTCACCGCCTCCCACCATCTTCGCGATCATCGCCGGGAGGGCGGCGCGCAACGTGGCGCTATCCGCGGTGGTCGGCTCTCCTGTACCACCGCGTGCCTTGACGACACTGTCGAGCAGCTGGCGCGTAAATCCCGACGGCAGCACGAACTGCTGGCCACCGACTTCGGCGATGAACTCGCCCCGGGCTTTCGCCTCTTCCAGCTCCCTGATGTCGTCCGGCGCCAGACCGTGCGACTTGGGCTCGGTGAGTCCCGTGAAGATGCGCGGGGAGCTCACGATCTTCGCGGCCGCCGGGTTCGCGAGCGGTACCTGGATGACTTCGATTCGGAAGAGCGCCGAGCTGGGGTCCTTGTCGGGCGACGCGCTCACGCAGCCCGGAAGCTCGCTCGGCGAACGGACCGGCGCGGAACCCGAGACGTAGACGTACACGTTCTCGCGATCGCCCGGATGTTCGACCACGGTGTGCGTGTGCGAGCCGCGGCAGGTCTGGACGTTGGCGACGTACTTCGGGTTGCCGATGTCCGTGATGTCGAAGATGCGAATGCCGCGGAGGCGCTCCTTGCTCACCGAGTCCTGCACGCCCTGGCCGCCGCAATCGAGGCGCCCGCCGTACCCTTCGCCCGATACGAACAGCAGGTTCCGGTACACCGAGACGTCGCTCTGGGAGGCCGGGCAGTAATACGCCGTCTTGAGCGTCGGCCGGCTGGGGTTCGAGATGTCCCAGACCTGGAAGCCGTTGTAGTTGCCCTGAATGGCGTAGTTCCCGGTGAACGCGAGGTCGGAGTTCGTCGAGCCGACGAACCGCTCCGGCGGCTGCGTCTTGGAGACGACCTTGAGGTTCCACGCGGCTTCGGCGGCGTCGAATCGGCCGGCTCGAAGCCCCTCGCGTGGATCGACGGCGGGGGTTGGCGCGGTCGTCACGGCGGGCGGGGTCGAGCTCGCGCAGGCATTCAGCGCGACGATGGCGAACGCGAGAGACCAGGCCGACGCGCCGCGGCGCGCTGTCGGACGGCGGGACTGATGCAGTGATGCCATTGCGTATTCCTCTGAAAGGGCGAACGAAAACGGTCTGTTGATCGGTTGGGAGGTGGTCACTTGTAGCCCTCCAGCTTCAGGGCGAACAACATCTGCTGCATGCGCCTGATCTCGGTGGTCTGATCGACGTTGACGTCGGACGCGAGCTTGAACACGGTCTCATCGAGACCGGCGCCGCGAGTGCTGAACAGCTCCTTCACCATGGTCACGGCGCCCTGGTGATGCTGGATCATGAACGTGAGGAAAAGCTCGTCGAACTGCTTGCCACGTGCTGCATCGAGTTGCTTCAGCTGCGCTTCGGTGAGCATGCCCGGCATGTTCATCTCGTGAGTCGAGCCGTGCATGGTCATCTTGACGCCCGTCCGCGTCGGCTCGGGAACGGGCTGACCCCGGTCCTCGAGCCACTGCTGCATGAGCGCGATCTCGTCCTGCTGGGCGTTGATCACGCGGCCGGCGAGCGTCCTGATCGAGCTCGACGTCGTGTGGGACTCGGCCATGCGCGCCATCGTGATGGCCTGCGCATGGTGGCCGATCATCCCGGAAATGAAATGGACGTCGGCTTCCGTGTACGGGTACCGGGTTGCGTCGGGCTTGGCGTTCGCGATTGCAGCCGAGTCACCGAGGATGCGGACGGGCTCCGGCGCCCGGCTTTCGACGGAAGCGGCCCGCGACCCGCCGCATGCGACCACGCTCGACGCCGTCAGAACCGCGGCGATCACGCGCGTAAGTGATTGTGCCATGCTATCGCTCTCCAGGTACGGCTGAGGCCGCCCCGCGACGCTTCGTTCTTCACGAAGTGTTGATTCTAGCACCCAGGCAACGGCCATTCAGGACCGGTCCGGCCCGACCAACGGACCACTCCCGTTCGTACACCGAACTCTAGCCGAGGGCACCACCTGATTGGCAGTCCTGGCACGGGATTCACCGCGTGAGGTCAGGCCGGAACGGGTGGGCCGTGATCTCTTTCATCCGCCCGATCCGTATCCCGGCCGACGACCCCCCGCCGCTCACCGGAGCCGGACGCGGCCACAGCGAGGCCCGGCGCGTCGATCGTCTGACGGTTGATCGACGTGCACCAATCAGGTCCTCAGTCGCTGAGCACTACGGCAGCGCTCGTGAGATATTGATAGCGGGGGTTCGAGACCTCCCGGCCAGAGTCTGGGCCGGTGCGGCGACGCGTTACTTCAGTTCATCGCTCGGGGCGACCTGCGCGCCGCCCGCCTGGCGACGCACCAGAGGAGTCCGCAGCTCAATGTATTCTCGCCAATCGCTCGCCACCGACCTCCGGGCGCGGGGCCTCTCCGCCGGCGATGTCGTGATGGTGCACGCGTCGATTCGCGCTGTCGGCGAAGTGGCCGGTGGCCCCGACGAGATTCATCTCGCGATCAAGGACGTCATCACCGACCGCGGCGCGTTGGTCATGTACGCGAGCTGTCCCCAATACGTCGATGAGATCGGCCGAGGGAACCTCACCCCGGAGCAGGAAGCCGAGCTCCTCGAGAAGCTTCCACCGTTCGACGCCGAAACGGCGCGATCGGCCCGGGACAACGGCGCGCTGGTCGAGCTCCTCCGCACGTATCCGGGGTCGCGCGTCAACCACCATCCCGCACGATTCATCGCGTGGGGCGCGCGTTCGCACGCCCTGCTCGCCGAGCAACCGTGGGATTACGCGTTCGGCGCCGGCTCCGTCCTCGAGCGGTTAGTCGATCTCGACGGCAACATCATGCTCCTCGGCTCCGATCACGACAACGTGACGTTCCTTCATTACGCGGAGCACATTGTAGACATCCCCGACAAGCGGGTTACCCGCTTCAAGGTGCCCATCGCGGTCGACGGCGAGCGCGTCTGGCGCGACATGGAGGAGTTCGACACGTCCGAGGGCGTGCACGCGAACTGGCCACCGACATTCTTCGCCGAGATCGTCGACGGCTATCTCGCCGCCACCGGTAACGTGGGGGGGCGAGTCGGCGGCGCGACATCCTATCTGCTCGGCGCGCGCGGGCTGCTCGAGTACGCGTTGCCGGTGATGCGGGAGGTGGCAACGCGATGACCCACGAGATTCGATTGCTCGGCCACGCCGACGCGGCGGTACTCGAGGACGTGGCCGATCAGGTGTTCGACGAGGTCGTGAACCCCGCGTGGGCGCGCGAGTTTCTCGCGGACCCCCGGCACCACATCGTCGTGGCGCTCGACGGCGCGACCGTGATCGGCTTCGCGTCCGCCGTGCACTACATCCACCCCGACAAACCACCCGAGCTCTGGATCAACGAGGTGGGTGTCGCGCCGCCGTACCACCGGCGCGGCATCGGCCGCCAACTGCTCGGCGCCCTGCTCGCGCACGGGCGCTCGTTAGGCTGCGCGCAGGCGTGGGTGCTCACCGAAGAGGACAACGAGCCGGCCCGAGGCCTCTACGAGGCTACGGGCGGGGTCGAGGAAGCGTGCATCATGTACACCTTTTCTCTCCAGGCGGAGGCACAGGGGTCGCACTCCCCTTATCCTCGGTAAGGGCCGCCCGGCACTCCCCACCCCCATTTCGGCATCGGTGCGTCCGCAACCACCTCGGCGCCGGGCTGCGAGTTGATGACGGCGAGCCGCGTGCCCCACTCGAGGTACGCGACAAATGCCGATCGAAACTCCGGATCATCCGGAAGCCCGACGGCGTCGGCCGACGCGAGGAGCATCTCGACCCAACGTCGCCGCTGCTCTTGCGTGAGGCGTCGGCCGATGTGCTGCGCGATCATGTGCGCGTGGCCGCCTCGTAAGGTGGAGTAGGCGTCGGGGCCGCCAAACACCTCCGCGATGAAGGCGGCAACGAAACGCGGATGTTCGCCGTGCATGTGCGCGAACACGGGGCCGAGGAGCGGGTCCGCTCGAACGGCCGTGTAGAAGTGCTCGGTGAGTCGCTCGAGGGCCGGGAGGCCGCCGGCCCACTCGTACAGCGTCGGAATCTGGTCGCCGTTGGTCATGCCCTGAGGCTACGCATTGCGCCGCGGCGGCGCCATCGGTCGATCGGGTGGGCCGGTTGCTGCGCTCTCCACACCGTTCGCTGCAGGCTGCCGACCGCCGCCTGACGCCCCGTTGCAGTCGAACGCGCTGCAGCAAACGTCATGACGTCGAAACGGTGATGAACTATCCGACCTGGAGCGTGACAATGCGCAGCACACTGTTCGCCGCAGTCCTCGCCCCACTACTCGCAACGGCCGGCACCGCCCAGCAGGCGACCGACCCGCGGGCCGCGTTGAGGAAGGGGTTCACCGATGTCAGCGGATGGGTAACGAAGGCGGCGGATCTCGTCCCGCCCGACAAGTACGCCTACCGTCCCGTTGGAACGGTTCGCACCTTCGGGCAGCTCGTCGCTCACGTGGTGGACTCGTACGCGTACTACTGCGCCCAGGCGTCTGGGCGGAACGTCGAGTGGTCAGACCCTGCCGAGAAGGGGGAGACGACGAAGGCAGCGTTGGCGCCAAAGCTCGAGCAGGCGACGGACGCGTGTCAGGCGGCGTATGCGTCCGGCACGGGCGTCGCCGGGCCGCTCGTGGAGAACGTCGGGCATACCAACCTGCACTACGGCAACATGATCACTTACCTCCGGATGTTGGGGCTCACGCCGCCGTCGAGCTGACGCGTGCCGCTGAGCAGCGTGGTCATGCGGGGCGCGACCCAGGGTCGACGTCCGCCCCTACTCGGTGATCTCTCGGATCACGCGGCACGGGTTTCCCGCCGCGAACACCCCGTCAGGCACGTCGCGCGTGACCACGCTGCCGGCACCGATGACGGACCGCGAGCCGATCCGAACACCGGGCAGGATGAGCGCTCCGCCTCCGACCCACACATCGACGCCGATCTCGATCGGGCGACCGTATTCCTCGAGGCGCCGCTCCGCGGCGTTCATCGGGTGCATGGGCGTGAGGATCTGGACGGCCGGCCCGAACATCGTGTAGTCGCCGATGGTCACCCGGCAAACGTCGAGCACCACGCAGTTGAAGTTGAAGAACACGCGCTCGCCGAGCTCGATGTTGCTGCCGTAGTCGCAGTAGAACGGTGGCTGCATCCATACGGTGTCGCCGCCGCGGCCGAACAGGTCGCGCAGGATGGCGCGGCGCGCGTCGGTTTCCGCGTCGCGCGTGGCATTGAGGGCCCAGCACAGGTCGCGCGCCCGCTCGCGTCCGGCAACGAGCTCGGGGTCCATGGCGTCGTACCGATCGCCGGCCAGCATCTTCTCACGCTCGGTGGGCATGCGTTGCTACGGGATCGGTGGCGGGTTTGCTGATGGGCGCCACGCGGGTGCCCGGTTGATATTCGGCTCGCGACGAATTTGGTTCGAAACTACTACCGAATGCCGTATCTCACACCGCCTTCGAGTGGACGTTGTGACTGCGAGGATCACTGCCCCAGTCAGCCAGCAGCTGACCGTATCGGATATCCAGCGAGCCGTACGCTTCTATCGCGACGTCCTCGGATTCGAGGTTCGCAGCGCCCTCGACGGCCGCGCGGAGGTGGTTCGCGGCCCGGCCCGGATCGAGCTCTCGGCAGCGACCGGACCCGACAGCGACCGCCGGGTCCTCTTCTTCGAGACCGACGATGCGGAGGCCATGCGCAGTGTGCTTGCGGCGGCCGGCGCGCAGCCCTCGGCGCTCGGGGACGTGAACTGGATCAAGATGCGCATGTTCGAGGTGCGCGACCCCGACGGGCACGTGGTCTGGTTCGGTTCGTCGTACGCCGAGCCTAACGCCCCCCGTGCCGAACGATCGCTCCGTACGGTCATGCCCGAGCTACCGCTCACGGACGTGCCCGCGGGCGTCGCGTACTACCGGGATGTGCTCGGGTTCACGGTGAACTACGCCCAGCACGACATCGGAGTGATGGACCGCGGCGAGACGCGGTTACTCCTCGTCGCTCGAACGCCCCGCCATGCGGGGATCGGGTCGTGCTACTTCTATGTCGAGGATGCTGACGCGCTCCACGCCGAATTGGCCGGGAAGGGCGCGAAGGTGCAGGGCGAGCCGGTGAGTCAACCGTGGGGACTCAGAGAGTTCAGGGTACTTGACCTCGAGGGGAATCAGCTCACTTTCGGACAACCCTTCGAGTAGGCCCTACTCTGTACCCAGGCACGGGATGCTGGCTGACGTGCTCCGCGAGATCGACGGCCGGCGACTCGTCGACGCCGACGGTGAGATAACGGTCATCACGCTCGAGCCCCCGGCGACCGACGAACAGCTTCGCCGACTCGAGGCGCGACTTCCCTGCCCGTTGCCTGACGAGTTCCGCGACGCGTTGCGCGTCACGACGGGCCTCGCGGACGGGCCCCTCGAGTCGTTCTCGCTGCTCGACCTCGAAGGCTTCGGGCTCGAGGAGGCGTTTCCCCACGCGTATTCACTCGCGCACGACGGATACGGGAACTACTGGGTGCTCGACCTGTTACCCGGGAGTACCGAGTGGGGGCCCGTGTTCTATGCCTGTCACGACCCGCCGGTGATCGCGTATCAGGCGCCCACGGTCGAAGCGTTCCTTCGCGATTGCGTTGCGATGCCGGTGGACGACCCGCGGAGCCCGATCGACGAGGTGCACGAACGGGTGGTCAACCGCATCTGGAGCGAGAATCCGGGCCTGCTGTCGCACGAGGACGCGCTCGCGTCGCCCGACCCGGCGCTCCGCGAGTTCGCCGCCACGCTTCGCGGGGATGCGATGATCGCCGATATGCGTCATGCCCGGCGCGGCGACGGCTTCTCCTGGGGACGTCACGGGCCGCGCACTGAAATCCGCCGCTTCGGAACGGAACGCATCTGGGCCATTCACCGTCCGCCACAGAAACCCGGGCTCTTCTCACGTCTCTTCGGCCGCTGATCGATGAACAAACGCGAGTTCCTCCGAACGTTAGGCAGCGCATCAGTCGGTGCCATGGTCGCGCCCGCGACGCTCGAGCGCTACGCGCGCATGCCGTACGCCGAGCTGGCGCAGCAGGACGGGTTCTGGGGCGCCATCCGCGGCAAGTACCGCCTGACGAGCGACTACATCAACCTCGAGAACGGCTATTACAGCATGCAGGCCGAGCCCGTCCTCGAGGCGTTCGTGGGGCACGTGCGACGGACCAACTACCAGGCGTCCCGCTACATGCGCACGGCACAGGTGCCCGACAAGCTTCGGGTGCGGACGCGGCTCGCGGGGCTCGCCGGGTGTTCGCCCGAGGAGATCATCGTCACGCGCAACACGACGGAGTCGCTC